>NZ_JBMDIS010000082.1:0-28609 GCF_057808775.1 Pseudomonas sp. FG86
TCAGGAAACACGCGTTATCGTTGACGTTTTTCGCGAGCAAGCTCGCTCCTACAGGTGTGTGTGATCAATCGTGGTGAACCTTGGCACGCTTGAGCAGCTTCTTGCAGCGCTCGGACAAATGCAGCACCCGCAGATGCTTGCCGGCCTTGCTGTAGCGCTCGCGCAGGGTCATCAGCGCGGCAATCGCCGAGTAGTCGACAAAGCTCAGGTGGCGGCAATCCAGGGTAACGTGCGCCGGGTCGTTGGCGGGGTCGAACTGGTTCAGGAACGGCGTGGTCGAGGCAAAGAACAACGTGCCATGCAGGCGGTAGAGCTTGCTGCCGTCGTTTTCCAGGTGTTCATCCGCATACAACTCCCGCGCCTGTTGCCAGGCGAAGTTCAGCGCTGCGATCAGAATGCCGCAGAGCACCGCCGTGGCCAGGTCGGTGAACACGGTGATCACGGTCACCGCGAGAATCACCAGCACATCATTGAGCGGCACCTTGTTGATCACCCGCAGCGACGCCCAGGCAAAGGTCTGCTGCGACACCACGAACATCACGCCCACCAGCGCCGCCAGCGGGATGCGTTCAATCAGCGGTGACAGAAACAGAATGAACAACAGGATCATTACCCCGGCAAACACGCCGGAGAAACGCCCGCGCCCGCCGGAACTGAGGTTGATCACGGTTTGCCCGATCATCGCGCAACCGCCCATGCCGCCGAACAGGCCCGAGACCATATTCGCCGCGCCCAGGGCCACGCTTTCGCGGTCCGGGTAGCCACGGGTCTCGGTGATTTCGTCGGTAAGGTTGAGGGTCAGCAGGGTTTCCAGCAGGCCGACCATGGCCATCAGGAACGCGTAAGGCGCGATGATGCCGAGGGTGTCCAGCGACCAGGGGATCTGCGGCAGCGCGAAGGTGGGCAAGCCACCGGCGATGTGGGCCATGTCGCCCAGCGTGCGTGTTGGCAAGCCCAGCAGGTACACCGCCAGGCCCACGCCAAGAATCGCCACCAGCGCAGGCGGCACGGCACGGGTGACGCGCGGCAGCAGGTAGACGATGGCCATGGTCACCAGCACCAGGCCGCTCATCACATACAGCGGCGTGCCGCTGAGCCAGCGTTCACCGCTCTTGAAATGCTCCAGTTGCGCCAAGGCAATGATGATCGCCAAACCGTTGACGAACCCCAACATCACCGGGTAGGGCACCATGCGCACCAGTTTGCCCAGGCGTAGCAGGCCGAACGCAACCATGATCAGCCCGCCCAACAACACCGTCGCCAGCAAATACTCCACGCCGTGTTGCACCACCAGCGCGACGATCACCACCGCCATCGACCCCGCCGCCCCGGAGACCATGCCCGGCCGGCCGCCGAACAACGCGGTGAGGGTGCAGATGATGAAAGCGCCGTAGAGTCCCATCAGCGGGTTGAGGTGAGCCACCAAGGCAAAGGCGATGCATTCGGGCAGCAACGCGAAAGACGTGGTGAGGCCGGCCAGTGCATCGGCGCGCAGTCGGGTGAGGTTCATGAGGTACCAGGGCATTGCGGGAGATAAGGCGGGGAATGGTACGGAATTGAGCGCGACGGGACCAGATTTTTAAGGCAGGCAACTCCCTGCGGCAAGTGGGCTTGTTGCAATGCCAGTCAGTTAAGGAGCAACACTGTCACTGTGGCGAGCGGGCTTGCCCCGCCTTGGGCTGCGAAGCAGCCCCTGTCAGAGCAACCGCGTACATCCAGACAGAAATGCGGTGAATGGTTTTGGGGCTGCTGCGCAGCCCAAGGCGGGGCAAGCCCGCTCGCCACAACAAGCCTGCTGCCACAGTAAGCCTGCTGCCACAACAAACCCGCTTGCCATCAGTGAATGGCAGAAAACCTAGACCATCTCGTGGCGAATCCACTCCACCACCGACGTGCGCTTCGGCGCCCAGCCCAGCAACTCGCGGGCATGCTTGCCGCGCACGCGGCTGTTGGAGCCCAGGCCATAGTTGGCCATTTCATAGCCCCATTCGGCTTCAGCCTCGGCCAGTGGCCAATCCTGCGGCTTACCCAGGTTCAGGGCTTGGGCGATCGCGGTGGTCATGTCGATAAACGAGGCCTCGCCGCTTTCCACAAAGTAGAACGTCCCCGGCACATTCTTCGTCAGCGCCAGCAGGTACAGCGCCACCACGTCTTCAATGTGCACGTTGGACCAAATGTTTTGCCCCGTCCCCACATGGCGCACCACCCCACTCTTGCGCGCCTGCTTGAGCAAGCGCGGCAATTGCACACTGTCACGCTTCACGCCCAGGCTGTGGCCGTAGATCAGGGTGTTGCAGATCACGGCCGAATTCACGCCGTCGCGGGCAGCCGCCAGGACCAGGTTGTCGATGGCCACGCGTGCAGCCTTGTCGACGGTCGGCTCCGGCAGGTTGTCTTCGAAATAGATGACATCACTGGCCTTGCCGCCCGACGCATCGCCCACAATGCTCGAACCGCTGGTATGCAGGAATGGCTTGTTCGAGCCTTTCAACGCAGCCAGCAGGGTTTCCACCGCGGCACGGTGGTCGCTGCTCGCGGCATTGATCACCGCATCGGCTTTGTGCGCCTGCGCGGTCAATACGGCGGCGTCATCGAGGGTACCGATCACCGGGTTGATGCCCAGGGCGGTCATTTCAGCCGCTTGCCCGGCGCTGCGTACCAGACCGGTAACCGTGTGGCCGGCCTTGACCAGGCCAGTGGCGATGGAACCGCCGATAAAACCGGCTGCGCCGGTAATGAATACGTTCATGGAGAGTGCTCCTGACGGGGTAAGTGATGGGTCCATTGTTACGGACTCATCCCTGCCGAATAAGCCCGCAGCGCCCAATTCACTCTTGCGTGACGGTCACGAATCAGCAGGCATACCGCGCCAGCTTGGCTTGGATGAAGTCCAGGAAGCACTGGATGCGTAAGGCCAACTGCGAATTGCGGTAGAACACCGCATGGATCGGCTGGCGATAGCCACTGTTGAACGCCTCCAGCACCGGCACCAGGCGCCCGGCATTGATGTCGTCGACGGTCATGAAGTTGGACAGGCAGCAAATGCCCTGTCCTTCCAGCGCCAGCTGCCGCAAGGTTTCACCGCTGGACGCAGCAATGCCGGGCTGGATCAGCCAGCGGTCACCTTCCACATGGCGCAGGGGCCAATGGTTGAGGGTTTCGGTCTGGGTGAAGCCGAGCAAGGTGTGGTCGGCCAGTTCGGCAACCGTCGTCGGCGCACCATGCTGCTTGAGGTAGGCGGGGCTGGCGAGGATATGCAGCGGCGACCAGCCGAGGGAGCGCGCATGCAGGGTGGAGTCGGCCAGGGCGCCAATGCGAATGGCGATGTCGGTGCTTTGCTCCAGCAGGTCGATGATCAAATCATCGCTGTTCAGCTCCAGCTGGATGTCCGGGTACAGGCTGCGAAACTCAGCGATGTACGGCACGATCCCATGCAGCATGAACGGCACGGCGGCGTTGATACGCAGGCGCCCGGCCGGATTTTTCTGGCGGGACGACAGGCGCTCCTCCAGCTCGTCCATCTGCGCCAGGATCAGCTTGGCCTGCTCGAAGAAGTACTTGCCCTCCTCGGTCAGGTCCATGCGCCGCGTGGTGCGGTTGATCAGCGTGGTCTCAAGCTTGGCTTCCAGGCGCGACAGCGTGCGGCTGACCGCTGACGGCGTCTGCCCGACCTGTTCCGCCGCCGCGGAAATCGAGCCGCACTCAATCACGCTGACGAAGATCTGTAGCTCATCGGATCGGGCTTTCACAGGCGGTCCTCATTATCGGTTCAGCGCAGCTTACACCGGGAGGTTGAACACCTGCGCCAGATGCTGCTCGTAGCGCGCCACATCGGCTTCGATGGCCGGGCGTTTCATCACGTCCACGCAGAGGAAGGTCGGCAGGCCGGTCATGCCGAGGAACTCGTTGGCTTTGTGGAACGGGAAGTACACCGCGTCCACGCCCTTGGCTTCGAAGAAGTCAGTCGGGTCGTCAAAGGCTTGCTGCGGGGCGTTCCAGGTCAGCGACAGCATGTACTGCTTGCCCTGGATGAGGCCACCGCTGCCGTATTTCTGCGAGGCGTCGGAGCGGGTGCGACCATCGCTGGCGTACAGGCTACCGTGGCCTTCGGTGAAGACTTCGTCGATGTACTTCTTGACGATCCACGGCGCGCCCATCCACCAGCCAGGCATCTGGTAAATGATCACGTCGGCCCAGAGGAACTTGGCGACCTCTTCGGCCACGTCGTAGCCGGCATCGATATGGGTGACTTTGACGTCGATACCGCCTCGGTCCAATACCGCCAAGGCGGTGTCATGCAGGGTGGTGTTGTAGCGGCCATCGGAGTGGGCGAACTTTTTGCCGCCATTGAGCAGGAGTACTTTTTTCATGGGAAGCGTCCAGAAGGTTGAAAATGTCTGGGCGCAGACTATCGGCCTCGGCCCCTTGGAATAAGCCACCACTGAGCAAAATACTTTTGACCAGAAATCACGAATACCTCAATCATTGTTAACCGCTGATCAGTAGATGCCCGCCCAACAAGGCCATACCGATAAAAAACACGCGCTTGAACAACAGCGCACTGATGCGCTGGCGCACCACCTGGCCCAGCCACATACCCAGCAGCGCCGGCACCAGCGCCAGCAACGAGGCACTGACTTCTCCCCCGCCCAAGGTGCCACGCCAGGCCAATCCCGCGGCCAACGCGAGGGTCGACACGCTGAACGACAGCCCCAACGCCTGCACCAACTGATCGCGATTCAACCCCAACGCTTGCAGGTACGGCACCGCAGGGATCACGAATACGCCCGTCGCCGAGGTGATCACGCCGGTGATCAGCCCACACAGCGGGCCCAGCCAGCGCTCGGTTGGGGCGTTGACCTTGAACGTGGGCAGGAACAGTCCGCTCAGTGCATACGCCAGCAACGCCGCGCCCAACGCGCGCACCACCCATTGCCCGCCGTCCATTCCCAGCCACACCGTGCCCAGCCCGGTACCGAGGAAAATCAGCAGCAACATCGGCCACAGGCGCTTGAGCAAAGCACTCAGGTGCCCGCCGAATGCCAATTGCCACAGGTTGGTGACGGTCGAAGGGATGATCAGCAACGCCGCAGCCTGCGCCGGCAACATAGCCAGGCCGAGCATGCCCATGGCCACGGTGGGCAGGCCGAGGCCGATCACGCCCTTGACGGTGCCAGCCAGCAGGAAGGTGCCGATCACCAGCAAGGTAAGGGCGAGGCCGAGGTTTTGGTAAAACGCGAGGAGGGTATTCATAGGCCGATTGTGCGACTTTTCGATAAGCTCGGAAATTCGCCATATACTGAGGCAGCCTCTTGTTTTGCATGAGGCTGAGGCCTCATCGGGAGCAAGCTCCCTCCCACACTTGGGCTGCATTTCAAATGAGGGAGGGGCGGTGCGAGGCGTCGACTTGCTCCCGATGAGGCCAGTCCTATCACCCGAGCAATCAGCCATGCACTTTGACCTGATCGACCTACGCCTCTACCTGCACGTCCTCGACACCGGCAATATCACCGCCGGCGCGGCCCGCAGTCATTTATCCCTGGCCGCCGCCAGCGCGCGCATCCGGGCGATGGAGGCCTCGTTGGGCATCGAGTTTCTCGACCGTGGGCGTCGAGGCGTCACCCCCACACCTGCGGGAAAAGCCTTGGCCCGTCACGCCCGCCTGCTGCTGCAACAGGCCGAGCACCTGCAACAGGACCTCGCGGAATACGCCAACGGCGTCAAAGGCCAGGTGCGCCTGCTGTGCAACACCACCGCGCTCAGCGAATACCTGCCGGAACTGCTCGCGGACTTTCTGCGCGAACACCCCAACCTCGATATCGACCTGCAGGAACTGCCAAGCCTGCGCATCACCCAGGCCTTGCGCCAGGGCACGGCGGACCTGGGGATCATCTCCGACGCCGTGGACGCCCACGGCTTGCAGACCCTCGCGTTTCGCGACGATCCACTGGTGCTGATCATGCCGCTGGAGCATCCGTTGACGGCAGCAAGTACGGTGAGTTTTATCGACAGCCTGCATTACGACTATGTGGGCCTGGCCGCCCACAGCGCGCTGGCGGTGTACCTGGAAGAACAGGCGTTGCACGCGGGGTTTCGCTTGCAAACGCGCATCCGTGCCGAGGGCTTTGACGGGGTGATGCGCATGGTTGCACGCGGCGCTGGCCTGGGGATCGTGCCCCAGGCGGCGCTGGCCCGTTGGCCGTTGGAGCGGCGATTCAAGGCCCAAGCGTTGCGAGAAGATTGGGCCTGTCGAACACTGCTGTTATGCGCGCGCTCGTTCGACCACCTGCCAGGTTACGCCAGGGCCCTGTTCGACGCCTTGGCCCTGCCCTTGCGGAAAAACCCGTAATACACCGCCGACAGGATCAGCAGGAACGGCACGCCAAATACCAACGTCATCTTGAACGCCCCGGTGAAATAGGTGGTGATCATCACCGCGCCCATCAGCAGCAAGGTGATCAACGCACCGATGGCGTAGCTCACCCGTACGCTGGGGCCGGCATAGCCGACGGCGTTGCACGGTCTAACTGTTGTCACAGATCCCCTGTGGGAGGGGGCTTGCCCCCGATAGCGGTGGATCAGCAAACATCCAAGTGACTGACACACCGTCATCGGGGGCAAGCCCCCTCCCACATTTTGATCTGCGTTATCTTCAGGTGACGCTGTGGCGGACTTTGAATTGCGGTTGGTCCCAGGTGCGGTTGTCGAGGATTTCACCGAGGATTTCCACGGCATCCCACACCTCGGTAAAGCTTGTGTACAACGGCGTAAACCCAAAGCGCATGATGCGCGGCTCGCGGTAGTCACCGATCACACCACGGGCGATCAACGCCTGGATCACCGCATAGCCTTCAGGGTGCTCGAAGCTCACATGACTGCCACGCCGGGCGTGCTCACGCGGGGTGATCAGTACCAGCTCATGGGCAGCACAACGAGCCTCCACCAACGCGATAAACAGGTCAGTCAACGCCAGGGACTTGCTGCGCAGGCTGGCCATATCGGTCTGTTCGAAAACCTCCAGCCCACACTCCACCATCGCCAGCGAGGTGATCGGCTGGGTGCCGCACAGGTAGCGGGCGATGCCAGCACTCGGCGCATAGGTGGACTCCATGGCGAACTGCCGGGTATGCCCGAACCAGCCCGACAACGGCTGCCGCACCACATCCACCAACGCCGGGTTGACCCACACGAATGCCTGGGAGCCCGGGCCGCCGTTGAGGTATTTGTAGGTGCAGCCAATCGCATAATCGGCACCGGCCTGATGCAGGTCGATGGGCACCGCGCCCGCCGAATGGGCCAGGTCCCAGAGGCTCAGCGCGCCGCACTCGTGGCTCAGGGCGGTCAGCGCCTGCATGTCGTACATGTAGCCGGTCTTGTAGTTGACGTGGGTGAGCATCACCACCGCCACGTCCTGGTCGATGGCCTGGGGCAATTCGTCCGGGCTGTTCACCAGGCGCAGGGAATAGCCCTGTTGCAGCAGCTCGGCCAGACCCTCGGCGATATACAGGTCGGTCGGAAAGTTGCTCGCCTCGCTGACGATCACCTTGCGCGCAGGCGCGCGTTGACGCTGCACGGTCAACGCGGCGCTGAGCACCTTGAACAGGTTGATCGAGGTGGTATCGGTGATCACCACCTCACCGTCGCGCGCGCCGATCAGCGGTGCCAGGCGATTGCCCAGGCGCTGGGACAAATCCGCCCAGCCGGCGCTGTTCCAGCTGCGAATCAGGCCATTGCCCCACTCTTCGGCAATCACCGCCTGCGCCCGCGCCAAGGCCGCCACCGGGCGCGCGCCGAGAGAGTTACCGTCGAGATAGATCACGCCCTCCGGCAAGGCGAACTGACGACGCAGCGGCGCCAGCGAGTCCTGGGCGTCGAGGGCTTGGCAATGGCTTCGGGGGGTCATGGGCTGTCCTGGCTTTTAGGCTGAAGATGCTGCAAATAATGAACGAAGCTTTAGAGAATTTTCGTGCAAAGTGGTGGGTAACACGCTAATTAAGCTGTAGGAAATTCGAATTTAAACCGAAAATACGCGGATTTATGCCAACCATGATTCTCGACGCCACCGACCTGCGCCTCCTGCATTTCCTGCAACAGGATGGCCGTATCAGCAACCAGGAACTGGCGGAAAAAGTCGCGCTGTCACCCTCCGCCTGCCTGCGCCGCCTGCGCTTGCTGGAGAGCGAAGGCATCATCAGCGGCTATCGCGCGGTGCTGAATGCCGAGCAGTTGGGGATCGAGTTGGAGGCCATCGTCCACCTCTCCTTGCGCCAGGATGTGGAGGATTGGCATGAGACGTTTATCAAGAAGGTGCAAGGCTGGCCGGAAGTGGCCAGCGCCTACGTGATCACCGGCGCCAGCAACTACGTGCTACGGGTGCAGGCGCGCAACCTCAAGCACTTTTCGGACTTTATCGTGAACCACCTGAACCGCACGGCGGGGGTGATGGATATTCGCTCGGAGATCGTGTTGCAGAAGATCAAGGATCGGGATGAGGTGTTGGATCTGGTTGTGCGTAAGTAGGCCGACGATGCCTTTTGTAGGAGCGAGCTTTCTCGCGAAACAGGTACATCCAGCGCAGCGATGCGCCTGAAATACCTTCGCGAGCAAGCTCGCTCCTACAGGGGGCGTCTACTACGGCGTACGCGGCGTCGAAGACTTGTGCGAAGCGGCGCGCCTCCAGGCTCGCCCACTTTCGCTGCACCGAAGTCCTGAGCAACCCTTCGCCCGCATGGTCCGGCAAGCGTGGCTACCTCACCGAGCATTTTGACCTGGCCGAATTACGCGACAGATCGGCCGATATGTACGTGTGCGCCCCCCCCGCCAATGGTCGAATCCGTCCAGCAATGGCTGGTGGATCAGGCACTTGATGGCGTTCAGCTGTATTACGAAAAGTTCACGCAGAGTAATATCTGACCCCTCAGCACTTCTGAGGGGCGGGTTCGGCGTGTAATCAACCCCGAGAAAAACAAGTAGAAGGGAATGTTAATGGCGGATGACATGGTTAACCCGGTAGGCCTCAAGCGTGGCCTGAAGAACCGGCATATTCAGCTGATTGCCTTGGGAGGGGCCATCGGCACGGGGCTGTTCCTCGGTTCGGCCGGGGTGCTCAAGTCGGCGGGGCCGTCGATGATCCTGGGCTACGCGATTGCCGGTTTCATCGCGTTCCTGATCATGCGCCAGCTGGGCGAGATGATCGTTGAAGAACCGGTGGCGGGTTCATTCAGCCACTTCGCGCACAAATACTGGGGCGGTTACGCGGGCTTCCTGGCGGGCTGGAACTACTGGGTGCTGTACGTGCTGGTGGGCATGGCCGAACTGACGGCCGTGGGCAAGTACATCCAGTTCTGGTGGCCAGAGATTCCAACCTGGGTCAGCGCACTGGTGTTCTTTGTCGCGGTGAACCTGATCAACACCCTGAACGTGAAGTTCTTCGGTGAGGCTGAGTTCTGGTTCGCGATCATCAAGGTGGTGGCGATTGTCGGCATGATCGTGCTCGGCTGCTACCTGCTGTTCAGCGGCACCGGCGGCCCGCAAGCCTCGATCAGCAACCTGTGGAGCCACGGCGGGTTCTTCCCCAACGGCGGCATGGGGCTGTTGATGTCCATGGCGTTCATCATGTTCTCGTTCGGTGGCCTGGAGCTGGTGGGCATCACTGCCGCCGAGGCCAGCGAACCGCGCAAGGTGATCCCGAAGGCGATCAACCAGGTGGTGTACCGCATCCTGATTTTCTACGTCGGTGCCCTGACCGTGCTGCTGTCGCTGTACCCGTGGGATCAACTGCTGCAAACCCTCGGCGCGTCGGGCGATGCCTACAGCGGCAGCCCGTTTGTGCAGATCTTCTCGCTGATCGGGAACGACACCGCCGCGCATATCCTCAACTTCGTGGTACTGACCGCGGCGCTGTCGGTGTACAACAGCGGCGTGTACTGCAACAGCCGCATGCTGTTCGGCCTGGCCGAGCAAGGCGATGCACCCAAGTCTCTGATGAAACTCAACAAGCAAGGCGTACCGTTGCGGGCCCTGGGTATTTCGGCGCTGGTGACGATGCTGTGCGTGGTGGTCAACTATGTGGCACCGAAAAGTGCCCTGGAGTTGCTGTTTGCGCTGGTGGTTGCCTCGCTGATGATCAACTGGGCGCTGATCAGCATCACGCACATCAAGTTCCGCAAAGCCATGGGTGAGCAAGGCGTGGTGCCGTCGTTCAAGACCTTCTGGTTCCCGTTCAGCAACTACCTGTGCCTGGCGTTCATGCTGATGATCATCAGCGTGATGCTGGCGATTCCTGGGATTCGGGAGTCGGTGTATGCGATGCCGGTGTGGGTGGGGGTTATCTATGTGGCCTACCGGTTGCGAGTGAGTAAGACGAAAGCGGTCGCCGCTGCGCAGTAATATCCATGTGGGAGGGGGCTTGCCCCCGATAGCAGTGTGTCAGTCACTTATGTGTCCACTGACCCTCCGCCATCGGGGGCAAGCCCCCTCCCACATTTGATTGCGTTTACAGCGTGGAGCGTACTCGCCACAGCTCGGGGAACAGCACCGTGTCGAGCATCTTGCGCAGGTAACCCACGCCTTCGGTGCCGCCAGTACCCGGCTGGAAGCCGATAATCCGCTCCACCGTGGTCACATGCCGGAAGCGCCATTGGCGGAACGAGTCCTCCAGGTCGATAAACTTTTCCGCCAACTGATACAGGTCCCAGTACCGGCTTGGGTCGCGATAGACCTCACGCCATGCCGCCTCCACGGAGTCATCATGCACCGTGGCCGCCGTCGGGTCGCGCTCGGCACGTTGGGGATCAATCGCCAGACCCGCCTTGGCCATCAGGTTGATCGCCTCGTCGTACAGCGACGGCGTGGCAATCGCCACCTGCAACTCCTGCAACAACTCAGGCCGATGGGCATGGGGCCGCAACAGCGCCGGGCTCTTGTTGCCGAGGATGAATTCGATCTCACGGTACTGGAACGACTGGAACCCTGATGACTGCCCCAGGAACGGGCGAATCGCCTTGTACTCCGACGGCGTCATCGTCGCCAGCACCGCCCAGGCGTGCACCAGTTGATCGAAGATCCGCGACACCCGCGCCAGCATCTTGAACGCTGGCGGCAACTCGCCCAGGCGCACGTGTTCGCGGGCGGCCTTGAGTTCGTGGAGCATCAGTTTCATCCACAGCTCGGAGGTCTGGTGCTGGATGATAAAGAGCATTTCGTTGTGGTCTGGCGACAGCGGGTGCTGGGCACTGAGGACTTTGCCCAGGTCCAGGTAGTCGCCATAGCTCATGGACTCGGAAAAATTCAGTTCGGCGTTATGCCATTCTTCCGGGGGTTGGTAATCAGCTGAGAAAGGACATTGGCTCATCGCGTGGGCTCCTTGAGCGGGCGGAGAATGGCACGGACCGGGCTGGCGTCGAGATGGGCAAACCGCAGGGCAGCGCGATGAGTTCATAGTCGCCCTCCGCTACGTCATCGAGCACGATGCCTTCGAGAATCGCCATGCCATGGCGGGCCACGGCGTTGTGAGCATCCATGGTCTTGGACTGTTGCGGGTCCAGGGACGGGGTGTCGATACCGATCAGGCGCACACCGAGGCCGGCGAGCAGCTCGATGGTTTGCGGGGCGATGGCGGTGAAATTCGAATCCCACTCGGTCAGCGGCGCTTGTGGATAAGTGCGCAGCAACACGCGCTCGGGCAAGTTATCCACACGCCCGTCCAGTTGATGCGGCTGCACCAGCGCGCC
The DNA here is from genome assembly GCF_057808775.1 of Pseudomonas sp. FG86. Lineage (NCBI taxonomy): Bacteria > Pseudomonadati > Pseudomonadota > Gammaproteobacteria > Pseudomonadales > Pseudomonadaceae > Pseudomonas > Pseudomonas sp. FG86. Next base: position 11,733 of record NZ_JBMDIS010000082.1, read on the forward strand.
GCTGTCCAGGCAATGCAACACGCGGCACGGGCCCATGTACACGTCCAACGACACTTCGCCAATCGGTGCACCCTGCGCGCTGTAATGCAGCGGGGCATCCACGTGGGCGCCAGTGTGCGGCGACAAGGTAATGCGCCCGACATTCACCGGACACTCCGGGCCGAACTGCCATACACGCTCTTCCTGGAACGGCGTATCCCCCGGCCAGGTCGGGGTCGCCGCGCTCAAGGGTGGGCTGATGTCCCACCACGTTTTTATTGGGTTCATTTCAAGGCTCTCGGTCGGTACTGAGGTGAATGATACGAGGGCCAGCTGTGAATTTTCTTGCGAATTCCTGCGCCAGGCCGGAAATATTTCGCACTTACTGCGAAGAAACGGCTTATTTACGCTCAGAAGTATCGCCTGGCCACAGAGGAGCGGCCACCAAGGATTAATGCCGGCCAGTTAAGCGTACATAGCCTCCTGTAGGAGCGAGGGGGACGCCTAGTTCTTGCTCGCGAAAAACCTCAACGATAACGCGTGTTTCCTGAACGAACGCGGCGTCTGTGAGTTCTTCGCGAGCAAGCTCGCTCCTACAAAAAAGCCTTCCACACTGACTTCGCGATGCCTCAACCATCGGACTCCCTGCGCTTCTGGGCATCCCGATGTCGAGTTCAGACCACTGGCGCAACGCCCAAGGCCTTAGGGTGCATCTTTCCATTCCCCGCCTCGGAGTCATCCATGTCCAAGCCCATCACCGTACTGCGCGACACCCACCCGCTGCCCGTCCTGGATGCCTGCAAATGGGAAAAGCTCGAAGGTGACCCGCACACCGTCAACCTCAACGCCTACACCAGCGAAGACGGCAGCAAGATCATGGGCACCTGGATCTGCACACCGGGCAAGTGGTATGTGGAATACGTGAAGTGGGAATACTGCCACTTCCAAGAGGGCTACTGCGTGATCACCCCGGAAGGCATGGAGCCGATCCACTTGCGCGCTGGGGATATCTTTGTGGTGGAACCGGGGATGAAGGGCACGTGGGAAGTGGTCGAGACGGTGCGTAAGTATTTTGTGTTTGCTTGATTCACTTCTACCGTGAACTGCTTTGCATTGTGGCGAGCCGGTTTACTGTGCCAAACCGGTTTACTGTGCAAACCGGTTTACTGTGCAAAACGGTTTACTGTGCAAAACCGGTTTACTGTGGCGAGCGGGCTTGCCCCGCGTTGGGCTGCGCAGCAGCCCTAAAACCATCCCCCCCGATCCTTCTGAACGATCGCAGTGATTGGATTGGGGCTGCTGCGCAGCCCAACGCGGGGCAAGCCCGCTCGCCACAGTCAGTCTACTTACCACAGTCAATCTGCTGACCACAGTAAGCGCAGCCCACACTACTTGGGTTTGCGGTAGCTGTTGATGATCGCCGAGAAGTCCTTGCCCCCTTCCCCACGCTGGCTCATCGATTGATACAACTGCTGGGCCACGGCGCCGAGGATCACCGGCTGGTGTGCCTGGCGCGCGGCTTCGGTGGCCAGGCCGAGGTCCTTGAGCATCAGGTCGGCACCAAAACCACCGGTATAACCACGGGATGACGGCGCCGTTTCGATCACGCCCGGCCAAGGGTTGTAGGTGTCGGAACTCCAGCAGCGGCCGGTGGAACTGTTGATGATCCCCGCCAGCACTTGGGTGTCGATGCCCAGCGCATCGCCCAGGGCCATGGCTTCGCTGACGCCGACCATGCTGATGCCCAGCAGCAGGTTGTTGCAGATCTTGGCGATCTGGCCGGTGCCGACGTCGCCGCAACGCACAATGTTGCGGCCCATCTGCGCCAGCACCGGTTGCAGGGTGGCAAACAGTTCCGCGCTGGCGCCGACCATGAAGGTCAGGGTCCCGGCTTGCGCGCCGCCAGTGCCACCGGAGACCGGTGCATCGGCGACAGCCACACCTTGCTTGGCCGCCGCAGCCGCGACATCGCGGATGGTCTGCGGGTCGATGGTGCTGCAATCCACCGCCGGCACGCCTTGGCCGATACCGGCTAAAACACCGTCTTCACCCAGCCAGACACTGCGCACATGGGCGGCGGCCGGCAGCATGGTAACCACCAACTCGGCGCCGGTAGCGGCATCCCGCGGTGAAGCGCTGATGCTGCCACCCAGCTCGGCCAGTTCCTTGAGTACCGCCTGGTTCAGGTCGAACAGGTTCAGCCCATGGCCGGCCTTGATCAGGTTGCGGGCCATGGGCGCGCCCATGTTGCCCAAGCCGATAAATGCAATCTTCATGGTCGTCTCCCGAATCAGCGCAGGTTGATGGTGGTGTTGACGCCATCATTGACCGTGTCGTCGTCGAACCAGCGGCTGGTGACGGTTTTGGTCTGGGTGTAGAACTGCACCACTTGCTTGCCGTAAGGGCCCAGGTCACCCAGTTTGGAGCCACGGGAACCGGTGAAGCTGAAGAACGGCACCGGCACCGGGATCGGGATGTTGATACCGACCTGGCCCACATCGATTTCGCTCTGGAATTTACGCGCCGCCGCACCGCTCTGGGTGAACAGGCCGGTGCCGTTGCCGAACGGGTTGGCGTTGACCAGGGCGATGGCTTCATCGAGGGTGTCGACTTCCAGCACCACCAGCACCGGGCCGAAGATTTCCTGGGTATAGATCTGCATATCGGTGGTCACGCCGGAGAACAGGGTCGGGCCGACAAAGTTGCCTTGCTCGAAGCCCGGCACCTGGATGTCGCGGCCATCCAACTCCAGCTTGGCGCCTTCTTTCACGCCGCTTTCGATCAGTTCCAGGATGCGCGCCTTGGCGCGCTTGGAGATCACCGGGCCGACATCGGTTCCAGCTTCGCTGCCGGCATTGACCTTGAGCTTTTGCGCCAGCGCCTTGAGGTCTGGCAGCCACTGCCTGGACGCACCCACCAGCACCACCACCGAAGTGGCCATGCAACGCTGGCCCGCCGCACCGAAACCGGCACCGACCAGGGCATTGAGGGTGTGTTCGCGGTTGGCATCGGGCAGCACCACCGCATGGTTCTTCGCGCCCATCATCGACTGCACGCGCTTGCCGTGCTTGCCGGCCAGGTCGTACACATGCGTCCCCACGGCGGTCGAACCGACGAAGGACACCGCCTTGATGTCTTTATGGGTGCACAGCGCATCTACCACATCCTTGCCACCGTGCACGACGTTGAGCACGCCGGCCGGCACACCGGCTTCCAGCGCCAGTTCCACCAGCAGCATCGTTGACAGCGGGTCTTGCTCGGAAGGCTTGAGGACGAAGGTGTTACCGCAGGCAATGGCCATGGGGAACATCCACAGCGGAATCATCGCCGGGAAGTTGAACGGGGTAATGCCGGCGCACACGCCGATGGGTTGGCGCAGGGTATAGGTGTCCACCCCCCCGGCGACGTTTTCAGCGAACTCGCCCATTTGCAGGGTGCCGATGGAACAGGCGTGCTCCACCACTTCCAAGCCACGGAAAATATCGCCTTCGGCATCGGCAATGGTCTTGCCCTGCTCGGCGCTGAGGACCCCGGCGATGCGCTTGGAATGTTCGCGGATCAAGGCTTGCAGCTTGAGCATGATGCGCATGCGCGCGCCGATGGGCGTCAGCTTCCAGGTTTGGAACGCTTGATGGGCGGCGTCAATGGCTGCGTTGACTTCATCGGCGGTGGCAAACGGGACTTTGGCCAGCACTTGCTGGGTGGCCGGGTTGACGATGTCTTGCCAGTGGGTGGTCTTGGACTCGACCCATTCACCATTGATCAGCAACTTGACCTGTTGCACGGAAATATCGGCAGATGCGTTCATGTGGTCTCCAATCTTGTAGTTATGCAGAGACAAGGCGCGTGAATCGCCTTGGTAATGAGGCGTTCGGACTGTTTTTGGAGTATAGATGTGCAAATCTCTAATAAGAACGCACATAAAAGCCGGTCCAATATGCAAAAAAACATCACATCACTGGGCTCCCTGAACTGGGATGACCTGAAGTTTTTTCTCGAGGTGGCCCGCACCCGCAAGGCCAGCGTCGCCGCCAAGCGCCTGGCGGTGGACTACACCACCGTGTCGCGGCGCATCAGCTCATTGGAAGTGTCGCTCGGCACTCTGCTGTTCGAAAAATCCCGGACCAGCGGTTTCGTACTCACCCCCGAAGGCCAGCGTTTGCTGGGCTACGCCGAGTCCATCGAAAGTACCCTGCACATGGCCTGCGAGCAGGTATCCGGCTCCGGCGTGGCGTTGTCCGGCCATGTGCGCATGGGCTGCACCGAAGGCTTCGGCAGCTTTTTCGTCACCCCGCAGTTGAGCCACTTCGTCGACACGTATCCGGCGATTTCGGTGGACATCCTGCCCTTGCCCCACTTCATCAGCCTGTCCAAGCGCGAAGCCGACATCGTCATCGCCCTGGAACGCCCGGAACATGGGCCGTACGTGTGTTGCAAGTTGTGCGACTACAAACTGCAACTGTACGCGACCCAGGAATACCTCGACCAACACCCGCCCATCCAACGCCCGGCAGATTTGGCCGAGCATCCGTTTATCAGCTATGTGGATGACCTGGCGTTCAGCTCAGAGCTGCTCTACCTGGCAAACGTCGTACCGGGCGCCAGCGCCAGCTTGCGCAGTACCAGCGTGATCGCCCAGTACGTGGCGGCGCAGCAAGGGCGATCGATGGCGATATTGCCGTGTTTCCTGGCGGCACAGGACCCGCGCTTACTGCCGGTGCTGGGGGAACAGATTGCGATTACGCGGCAGTTTTGGATGTATTGCCGGGAGGATCTGCGGAAGTTGAAGCGGATTACCTTGTTGTGGGATTACATCAGGCAAGTGACGGAGCAGAACCAGGGGTTGTTGATGGGAGAGACGCGGGAGATGCGGTTTGCCAGTCAGTAAGTCTGCAAGGACTCAGGTGGGCAAATCCTAACGAGGTCTGGGAGGGTTGCTCTCGATAGCCATGTGTCAGCCCGTCCCTCGGGTTCTGTCACTCCGCTATCGGGGGCAAGCCCCCTCCCACAGGTTGATTGCATTTCAGATTAACGCGGGTGAAGCCATTCAGTCCGCGATCACCACGATCGACACCCGACGATTCTCGGTACGTCCCGCCGCCGTGTCGTTGGACGCCACCGGCTCGCTGCTGCCCAGACCGCGCAATTGGATGTTTTCTTCTTTCATGCCCACGCCGGTCAGCACGGTAGCCACGCTTTTGGCACGGCGCAGGGACAGTTGCTGGTTGTAGGTTTCCTTGCCCGAGGCGTCGGTATGGCCGTCGATGCGCACGCGTTCGATGCCGACGCCCAGCAGGGCTTTGCCGATGCGTTGGACGATCTCAGTGCTGGCGGGGTTGAGGGTCTCGACGTCGCTGCCAAACAGGACTTTGCCGGACAGGCCAAACGCCCAGCCTTCGTCGGTCAGTGCGAAGCCTTGTTGCTTGAGCACGACGATCTGCGCCGGGGTCAGCCCTTTGGGTGGGGCTGTCTGACATCCACTCAGGGCCAGCAGCGCCACAAACAAGGTGATAAACAGAACGCGTACAGTCGAGAACAAGGGACTAACTCCTGTGATGAACATTGACGGCGGGGCGCTCCGGCTCCGCTGTTTGCTGGCCGCCCTGGGACAAGCGCTTGGCCTGGTACATCGCCGCGTCGGCGGCGTTGAGCAGGGCACCTGGGGTGGCGCCATGCTCGGGATAAATGGCGATGCCGATACTGAGTGAGGTCAAGACCTGGGTATTGCCCGGTACCGGGATCGGCATGTCCATGCTGGCAATGATTTTATCGGCGATGCGTTCGGCGTCTTCCAGCTTGTGCAGCGGCGAGAGCAGGATAGCGAACTCATCGCCGCCCAGGCGCGCCACCAGGTCGTCCTCACGCAATTGCGCACGCACACGCTTGGCGACGGCCACAAGCACGGCATCCCCTGCGGCATGCCCAAAGCTGTCATTGATCTCTTTGAAGCGGTCACTGTCGAGGTAAAGCACTGCCACCTGCTCCTTGCTCTTGGCCGCACTGCGCAGCGCACGAATCAGGCGGCCCTCAAAGAATGCCCGGTTGGGCAAGCCGGTCAGGCTGTCGTGGTTGGCCTGGTGGGCAAGGGTTTCGTTTTCGCTTTGCAGGTGGGACTGCCAGGCCTCCATCTCGCCGAGCAGGGCATTGAAGTCGTTGCCCAAACTGTCAAGTTCGGCGATTTGTGCCGGTGGTACGCGGCGGTCGAAGTCGCGCTCCATACGGGCGGCGTGTGCCACTGCCGCGAGGCTGTGCAATGGACCGGTAATGCCCCGTAACAGGCGCCGTGCCAAATGCAGGGCGACCCAAGCGCTCAGCACGGTGCAAATCAAGATCCCGGCCAGACCGCTGAGCAGGAAACGCAACAGGCTACCGCCATGACCCGTCAGGTGAATGCTGCCAACGGTTCGCCCCTGGTGGATGATGGGTTGGCTGATGGGCTGTTCAAGCAGGGCGTGGGCCAGTTGCAGCTCGACCTTGGACAACATCCCTGTTTCCGGGCGTACCCACTGCGCCAACAGCCTGCCGTTGGCGTTGAAGACTTCAGCCTGGGCCACCTCTTCGGTGGACGCGATCAGGCTAAGGGCTTCGGTCGCCGCCGCGCTGTCGTTGAACACCACTGCGGCTTCTACGGTGTAGTTGATCGAGCGCGCGATCAAATGCAGGTTGTGTTCAGCGTACACTCGCAGCGCCAGCACACCGAGCAGGGTCAGCGACACACTGGCCAGGATCACCGCCACCAATGCCAGGATCAAGTGCCCCCTGCCAATCACGGAGCGCAGGGTCGGGCGTACTTTGACGGCTGTCATGGCGCGGCTGCTCGGCGGCGGGACAGTTGCAGCACACTGGGGTGAATGCGCACGCCGCTGCGTGCAACGGAGTCGAGGTTGACCTCGAACGACACCTGCTCGTCCTCCACTCGCAAACAGAACAGGCTGCCCACGGTGCACTGGTCGCCACCCTCGCTGATGCTGAGCACCGGGTGACCGCTGAGCGAGGCAAACAATTGGCTGCGTTCATCGGCGCTGAGTTTGCCGATGTACACGGCGTCGCAGGCATTGACGATATCGGGATGGTCGGCCAACAGCCGCCGCACCACTACCGGACGGCCGGTGGCCTGGGTGGTGCCCTTGACCAGGTCGTCGGTGTATTGGGTCGGCCCGACGATGCACAGGCGCAGTTGCGCGGGCTCCACCGGCCAGCGTGCGTAACTGAGGATGCCGAGCACCACCTGGGTGACCGCCTCGGCGCGTTGATCCGCCGGACTGGGAGCCTGGGCAAAGGCCTGCGGGGCGAGCACGCACAGAAGCGCCACAAGTAACAGGCGTCTCCAGTTGAAACGACGCTCTGTGGGCGAGACGGCCACGTTCATGCAGCGATTCTCTAAGGTGTTTTCGGGGTGATGCCGCAACGATAGCACAGCGGCGGAAAATCCCGCGAAGAGGGGCCTTCGCGGGGGTGGCTATTTTTTCAGAAAACTCAAACGTCTGAATCAGAAATATTGCATGACCTATCAGTCAGTTTTTTCAGCCTCGTGCCCCAGTTCCAGCATCAACCCACTCAAGCGCTTGACCTTGCGTCGCACGGCTTCCTCAAACACGCCGCCGCGGGGTTCGATCAAGCTGAACCAACGCTTGGCGCGGGTGATGCCGGTGTAGATCAGCTCTTTGGTGAGCACCGGGTTGAGTGCCTCGGGCAGGATCAAGGCGGTGTGAGTGAATTCAGAGCCCTGGGATTTGTGCACGGTCATGGCATACACGGTTTCCACATCGTTCAGGCGGCTGGGTAGTACAAAACGCACACCGCCCTGGCCATCGTTCCGTGGGAAGGCGACACGCAGTACCTGAGGGCCACCGTCGCTTTCGGGCAGTTTCAGGGCAATGCCAATATCGCCGTTCATCAGGCCCAGGCCATAGTCATTACGGGTCATAAGTACCGGGCGGCCTTCGTACCATTGCTCGTCACCTTCGATCAGCCGCACTTTGCGCAAGGCGGCGGTGATGCGCAGGTTCAGCCCCTCCACTCCCCAGGGGCCTTTACGCACGGCACATAGCAACTGGAAGGCGTCGAAGGCTTGCAGCAGTTGCTGCGCCCAGTGGGTCCAGGCGTGATCTTCCCGCGGGGTGTCGAAGGACGGGCGCGCCGATTGCAGCAGGTTCAGATAATAGCGATAGCCTTCGGCACCATCGCCCTGCCCGTCCAGCACCAGCCGCTCCAGAGCATGGTCGTGCTCACCTTTGAGGCTGACGCAGAACAGGTCGTTGTGGCTGCGGGCGGCCAACAGCTGGCGGGCCTCTTCGGCGTTTTGCTGGTTGACCCAGCGCGCCAGTTGGCCAATACCGCTGCCTTCGCCAAAGCGTCGCGAGTAACGCAGCATCACCACTTGCTGGGCCAGGGGATGGTCGCCATCGAGGTCTTCCTGCAGGCCACTGGCGCTGAGGTCCTCGCCGCTGACGGCTTGCAGCCATTGGCGGGTTTCTGGGCTGTACCAGCCAGCCTCGGCGTCGCGGCACAGGTCACCGAGGACGGCGCCGGCCTCCACCGAGGCGAGCTGGTCCTTGTCGCCCAACAACACCAGGCGCGCATGGGGCGGCAATGCGTCGAGCAGGTTGGCCATCATTTCCAGGTCGATCATCGAGGCCTCGTCCACCACCAATACATCAAGCGGCAGCGGGTTGCCCTGGTGATGACGAAAATGCCGCGTGCCCGGCCGACTGCCGAGCAAGCGGTGAACCGTGGTGACCTGGGTCGGGATTTTTTCCCGCACGCTGTCAGGCACTTTCAGTGACAGCACTTGTTGGCTGATCGATTCGGTCAAACGTGCGGCCGCCTTGCCGGTAGGCGCAGCCAAGCGAATGCGCAGGGGCGTGCCGCTTTCCACGGCCGGCGCCTGCAACAAGGCCAGCAGACGCACCACGGTGGTGGTCTTGCCAGTGCCGGGGCCACCGGTAACGATGCTGAATGCACCACGGGTGGCCAGGGCGCAGGCAAGCTTTTGCCAGTCGATCATGCCTTCCGGCACGGGTTGGTCGAACAGGCCATTCAAGCGCTGGGGCAAATCGGCGGCGACGGTTTCTGCGGTCGCCAGACGCAGGCGCAGGGCCGTATCGATGCGTCGCTCGTAGGCCCAGTAGCGGCGCAGGTACAGGCGTTTGCCGGACAGCACCAACGGTCGGCTCTGTGCAGCCTCGCTGCCATCCACCGCCAGGGCGACCAGTGGACTCGCGGCCAGGGTATGGCACCAATGGGCACCGTCCAGGCCGTCGAGCAGTTGCGAAGGCAGCAACATGGCGCCGGCTTGCAGGTCGCCTTCGGGCGGCAATGACAGGGCGAAGTCCGGCGCCTTGAGGGTTTCGAACAGGTCCAGGCACACGTGACCATGGCCCAGTTGGTGGCTGGTCAGCGCCGCCGCCAGCAGCACCAAGGGATCGGCGTGCGGGTCGAGCTCGTACAGGAAACCGACAAAGGCTTTGTCCAACGCGCGCAGCCAGCCGCGGTCAACCCAACGCTCCAGCAGTTGCACCAGGTCAGCGGCGCGGCTGAGGGGTGCCAACGCCTCCAGCGGTAACGACGACAGGCTCATAGCAGCACTCCTTGTTCCCAGGCGGGTTCGGCCTTGGGCGGTATCGATTGACCTTGGAAGAGCAAATCCAGGCCCTCGATCAGCTCCCGTGGAGGGCGGGTGAAATACGCCCCCTGGCTGGCAGCCCGACTGCCGCGCAGGAACAGGTAGAGCGCCCCACCGACATGGCGGTCGTAGTCGTAGCCCGGCAGGCGCGCCTTGAGCTGGCGGTGCAGGGCCAGCAGGTACAGTACGTACTGCAAGTCATACCGATGTTCGAGGATCGACAGCTCCATGGCCGCCTGGGTGTAGGCCGAGTCGTCGGGGCCGAGCCAGTTGGATTTGTAATCCGCCACGTAGTAGCGGCCGTCATGCTCGAACGTCAGGTCGATAAAGCCTTTGAACATACCGTTGAGCAGGACCGGCTCGGCAGCAACCCGCGAGACACCGTTGTGGGTGTACTGGCACACCAGCTTATCGAGGGCAAGCACGTCGACTTTGTGACTGGCGAACCAGAACTCCATTTCGACCTGGTATTGCTGCAGGCCGCTGAGAGTGACCTGGTCGTTGTGCAGCGGCAGCGCTGCTTGCAACAGATGGCTCAGCCAGCCGCTGAGGGTGACGATCCAGCCTTCCCAGTTACGTCGGTTGCAACGCGCGCCCACGGCTTTTTCGATCGCATCCGACGTCACGTTGAAGCCCTCCTCGCCCGCCCACTCCAACAGGCCATGGAGGAAGGTCCCCGGATTCGGGCCACGTGGGAAACGGTGAATGTCGCCGCCGGACGCTGCCACTTCACGCGGTGCATCAGGGTCGAGACGTTCGTCGTCGAACAGCTTCTGGGCTTGTGGGCTTTCCGGCGCTTCGAGGCTGGCGGCGCTCATGCTGTCACCGATGCGCAAGGCGCTGTAGGAGGCGATCCACCAGTTTTCCGCCGCCTTGCGTTTGGGTAATAAGGGGGGGAGCAGCGTGGCTTCGTTGCGCGGCGGATGAAACACGCAGTCTTGCGCTTCGGGTACGTGGGTGTAGTGGATGGCAGGGCAGCCTTCCTGCAGATCCAGCAGCCAGCGCGCCAGGCCAGCAGATTCGCCCAGGGATGCGCCCGCGCCAAGCAAATAACCCGGCGACGAAAGGTGCAGCACAGAACTGCTGCTATTGCCGCGCTTGAGGTCGGCAATGCCCAGCCAGCAGGCGTGTTTGGCCCGGGTCAGGGCCACGTAGAACAAGCGCAGGTCTTCGGCCAGGCGCTCGTCATCGGCTTGGGCGATCAACGCGGCCGTCGGGCGCAGGCTGACGTGGGACTTGCCGTTTTCATCGTGGTAATGCAGCGGCAAGCGACTGCCATCCACCGGTTTGACCGAACAGATAAATGGCAGGAATACCAGATCGTATTCCAGCCCCTTGGACTTGTGGATGGTCACCACCTTGACCAGTTGCTCATCGCTTTCCAGGCGCAGGATCTGTTCTTCACCTGCTTGGCCGGAGAGCGCCAGGTGTTCGGCCAGATGACGGATCAGGGCCTGTTCGCCGTCCAATTCAGACGCCGCTTGTTGCAACAGCTCACTGAGGTGCAACAGGTTGGTCAGTACTCGCTCGCCATCGCTGCGGGCCATCAGGGTTTGCGGCAACTTGAAGTCATGCAGCAGGCGCCGCAGCATCGGCAGCACGCCCTGGGTGCGCCAGATCACACGGTAGCCGCGGAACTGCATGACACGGCTTTCCCAGGCCAGTTCGTCCTGGTTCAGACGCTCCAGTTCAGGCAGTGACAGGTTCAAGGTGACGCAGGCCAGCGCGGCGCGCAACGGACGCTCGACGTCGGGCTCGGCACAGGCCTTGAGCCAGGCCAACAGGTCATGGGCTTCCTGGGCGGCGAACACGGAGTCCTTGTCGGACAGGTAGACACTGCGTACACCACGGGTGGCTAATTCGCCGCGCACGGCTTGGGCCTCCTTGCCGTCGCGCACCAGAATAGCGATAGCTGAGGGCAGCACGCCGTTAACGCTGCCGTCTTCTTGCAGGAAACCTGCGCGACCTTGCTGCCCAGCGTTGAGCAGTTCAACAATCTGCGTGGCACAGGCGGCGGCAAGTTGCTGGCGATAAACCACGTTGGAAATCGGCTGATCGGTGGGCAGGTGCCAGAGCGTCATCGCCGGCAGCGTTTGGCCATCGATCTGCAATTGCTCCTTGCGTCCCTGGGACAGCACCGGCTGGAACGGCACCGGATTTTCGCCATCCGGCCCGCGGAACAGGAACGCGCCGCGGCCTTTTTCGGCACGCTGGAACACATGGTTCACCGCCTCGACCATCGCATGGCTGGAGCGAAAGTTGGTGCCCAGGGTGTGGTGACGGCCAGTGGTGGATTGGCGGGCGCGCAGGTACGTGTAGATATCCGCGCCACGGAACGCGTAGATCGCCTGCTTGGGGTCGCCGATCAGGAACAGGCCGCTGTCGAGGTGGTTTTCTTCGATGCGGTAGATGCTGTCGAAGATGCTGTATTGGACCGGGTCGGTGTCTTGGAACTCATCGATCAGGGCGACCGGAAACTGCTCGCGGATCACACTGGCAAGACGCTCGCCGCCATCTGATTGCAAGGCGGCGTTGAGGCGGATCAGCATGTCGTCGAAGCCCATTTCGGCGCGGCGGCGTTTTTCGTCTTCGAAGCGTTTGCCGACCCAGCCCGCGGCGTGTTGCAACACAGCGGCATCGGGGGTTGGCAACGCATCGAGGGCAGCTTTGAGGCCGACCATGGCGTCGATACCCGGGTGGTGCGGCGGATCACCCTTCCAGGCTTCGGCCATGCCATCGGGGGTCAGACGCGTGAAGCCGGTACCGATATCCAGTTGTTCCAGGGTTTCATCCGCGGCCCAGGCGCTGATTTTTTCGAACCAGGGTTCGAAGTAGCGGGCTTGCATCTTGCGACCGTCGACGGCTTTGGCGGCGACGGCTTGCAGGCAGATGTCGCGCAACTCGGCGGCCCATTGTTGCCAGGGCGCTTTAAGCGCAACGAGGGCTTCGCGACGCTCTTGCAGGCAGGCGCTGATCAGTTCGGCGGGGTCGCGATGCTCATCAGTGGGCCGCTCGCTGCCGAACAACGCGCGTACTCGCGGCATCAGCGCGGCCGGCCCGCCCCAGTTGTTGCGCACCCAGTTGAGCGCATCGTCGTGCATCGGATAGCAGAACAGCCGCCAATAGTCGCGCAGCACTTCGCCGAGCAAGTCGCTATGGTCGGTTTCCAAGGTCTGGGTGAACAAGCTACCACTGTCGAACGCATGTTCGCGCAGCATGCGTTGGCACCAACTGTGGATGGTCGAGACCGCCGCTTCGTCCATCCATTGCGCGGCGATATCCAGGCGATTGGCACACGCGGGCCATTGTTCGGGCAGATAGTGCTCGCGCAGCTCGGCGATCAGCGCATCCGGTTGTTTGATTTCATCGCGGAAGAACCGCGCAGCTTCGGCCAGACGGATACGGATGCGTTCGCGCAGCTCCTTGGTGGCGGCGTCGGTGAAGGTCACAACGAGGATTTGCGGGGGCAGCAGTTCGCGGCCGAAGCCTGACTCGTCACCACCGTGGCCGAGTACCAGGCGCAGGTACAGGGCGGAGATGGTGAAGGTCTTGCCGGTACCGGCACTGGCTTCGATCAACTGGCTGCCTTTTAGCGGGAATGCCAAGGCCAAGGGTTTGCTGCTCATGCGCCGACCTCCTCGCTGTTCAGGGATCGCCAAGGGGCGTTGAGCAAGGGCCGATACAAGGTTTCACACCACCCTTCGAATTCTTCGCTGGCCATCAGGGCGGCGTAGTCGGGGAATTGGCGGGTGAGTGCCGGGGTTTCGCGACGTTCGCCGTCGGTGGTCAGGCCGTCACCTTCGTAGGCTTTGCTGGCGGCAGCGTGAGCTTTGACCGGGTCGGTTTGGCCAAGCCAGGCGAAGGCGGTTTTGACCGCGATGGGCAAGGGTTTGCTCATGCCGATATGCCAGGCGAGCAACAGGTCGCCGAGGATGCCCTGGGCGCTGGATTTTTCCAGCGGAGCCAGCAGCAGGGTGTCATCACTGGCCACCAACCCGGTGCTCAATGGCAGACCGCAGGCGCAGGCGACCACGTGATTGACCCATGGGCGAATCAGGCGGTGCCACTTGCGCGTCTTGATCGAACCGATGCTGTTGGGGATGGTGGTGACGCTTAACAACCCGCCATCACTGCGTCGATGCAGGCCGCTGATCCAGCCTTCCAGCTGAATACCCTGATGCTCGAAACTGATCGGTTCAGCACCGGTGTGGGGGGTTGGCCAGAGGGCTAGAAGCTGTTGGTAGCGGCGTAACAAGTCAGGCAAAGGTTCGATCAGTTCGTTACGCAGACGCTCGCCGAACCCGACCATCGGCAGCAGGCCACTGCCTTGCAGGCGCAGTGCCTGGGCGTTGAGGGCCTGGTCGAAGTGATCGGGCTGGTTTAATGCGGCATTGAGCAGGCTGTCGCTCAGACTGTAGCGTTGCAGTGCGTCGAGGACGAAGGGTTCTTCATCGGCCAGCGGGACTTCGGCGGCTTCGAAAAAAACTTTCAGCCGTTGGCCGAAGAAATGTTTGACCGGGTTGCGAAGGAAGTCCTGCAGTTGGCCCAGGCTCAGGGGCTCTTCCTGCCGATGGGCCGACAATGCCGCCGTGTCAGGGGTGGCCTCCGCGGCCTCGTGCAGCAGCTGCCACTCACGGGCGTAGCTGAACAGCGGGTCACCTTCGTGAAAATACCGGGCGCTAAAGGGCTGGAGCGGATGTTCCTGGGTCATCGCCTCAATAAGTGGCTGTGCAATATTGGCGTTATGCCAGCCACTGGCGATGTGGTCGCGCAGTTGGCCAATCAACACCGATGCCGGGCGATCGCTATTGTCGCGGATGCTGCGCCCGACCCAACTGATGTAGAGCTGGTCGCGCGCGGACAGCAGGGCTTCAAGCAGCAGGTAGCGGTCATCTTCGCGGCGTGAACGGTCGCCAGGGCGATAATCGCTGCCCATCAAGTCGAAATCCAATGGCGGTTGTGCGCGCGGGTAGTCACCGTCGTTCATACCGAGCAGGCAGACGAGCTTGAATGGGATCGCGCGCATGGGCATCAGGGTACAAAAATTGACAGCTCCGGCGAGAAAGCGCTGTGAGAGGCGGCCCTGGTCCAGACCGGCCAGCCATGCCTCACGAACGACAGTGAGCGGTAACTCGTCCTGCAGGCCCACGGACTCACAGGTTTCCAGCCAGGTTTCCCGCAGCTGTTCGAGCTGGCCCAGCAGGTAGTCGTCGTGCTCGCTGTTAGGCAGGAAGAAAAGTTGCATCAAGCGTTGTAGGCGCTCGCCCCATGCTTGAGGAGCGGCAGGTTGAGACAAGGCTTGATGGGCATCGCTCAGGGCATCGAGCAAGGCGACCAGTGGGCCAATCAAGGCAGCGTCGAGGCCGCCGATTTCGTCATAAGGTTCGATACCGTCGCAAGCGGTGCCGGTGCCAACGGCGTAGCCCAGGAGCATACGGCGCAGGCCGAAGCGCCAACTGTTTTGCTCCAGCTCATGGGGTAGACCCAGGCCGGCGCGTTGCTCGGCGTTGAGTCCCCAACGGATACCGGCCCCTTCGATCCAGCGGTGCAACGTGGGCAGGTCGCGTTCTTTGATAGCGAAACGTTCACGCAGGGCCGGGACGTCGAGCAGGTCGAGAATCTCGCTGACGGGGAAGCGGCTGTCTGGCAACTTGAGCAGATGCTCGACGGCGATCAACAACGGGTCGCGGCCGCGTTGTCCTTGGTCGGTGAGGGTGAAGGGGATGAAGCGTGGATCACTTCGTTCCAACTGGCCGAATACGGCGCGAATGTGCGGCGCGTAGCTGTCGACGTCGGGGACCATGACGATGATGTCCCGAGGACGTAGGGTGGGATCGGCGCTGAAGCGTTGAAGCAGTTGGTCGTGGAGAATTTCTACTTCGCGCTGGGCGCTATGAGCGATATGGAAGCGGATTGACGTGTCACGCTGCAGGTCGACGGCGGGCCAGAGATCGCGGGTTTCATTGAGCGGGCGCAGTTCGAGGATGTCGTCCTGGAGCTGGTTGAGCAACGTGGTGGGCACGGTCTCGCTGAACAGGTCGATTCGGCCATCGCGGAAGGCGGCTCGGTAACTGTTGGGATCATCGTAACTGTCCAACAGGCTGATGTAGTCGCGGCCTTGTTTGCCCCATGCGGCCAGTAATGGATGGGCATGTTGGTGCAGGGACTGCGGGTCGATGGTCACCGGCATACCGGCCTTGCGCGCCTGGCGTTTGTATTCGTTACGCAGCAAGTCTTTGTCAGCGACGATGTCAGACCAATGATGGCGGCAGGGATTGTGCACGCACAGCAGGACCTGGCTGAAGCGAGCCAGGCCGGCAAGGGCTTCCAGTGCCTGCGCAGGCAAGGATGAAATGCCGAAAACAATGACTCGGGAAGGCAGGCCTGGGGGGGCTTGTTTCAGGCTATTGATGCGCTCGATAAATCGCTGGTGGACGCCGGCACGGCTTTGGGCCATGCCCTCCTCCCCGACATCCAACAGCAGCGCGCGCCATAATTCGGCTTGCCAGCAGTTGGCCGGGTTCAGGGGTTTGGTTTCACCGCGACCATTACGTAACTGATGACGGCCCGCGGCCCAATCTTCCAGCCAGTCAGCACGGTAGACCTGATACTGGTCGAACAGGTCGGCCAGACGTTCGGCGAGTTGGTAGCGTTTACGCAGGTCCGTGTCGTGAGTCAGGAAGCGTTGCAGGGGCTCGAAGTGCGGTTGATCAATGAGCTCCGGGAGCAGGCGCATCAGGCGCCAGGTCAGCGGGGCTTTGTCGAGCAGGGACTTGGGCGGAATTTCGTCACGGCCAAGGACCATCCGATAAAGTTGCCACATGAAGCTACCCGGCAGTTGCACATCAATGGCCGCCGCGATGCCGCAGCCCCCCATATCGTCATCTTCCGGATCTTCAGCCAGGGCCAATTTGAGCCATTGGGCGATGCCATTGCTTTGCACCAAGGCGATTTCGTTTTCCAAGGGTGCCAGTGGATATCGTCGCATCCAACTGACCACTAGGCTGCGCAGTTCGTCCAGGCGGTTGCCGTGAACCACCATGAATCCAGCGCTGAGGGACGTCGAGTCCGGCATAACGGCTTCCTTGGGAAAAGCAAAAATCGAGGGAGGGACTTTAGCACTGTGGGCAAATATTGGCGGTATCGGGATGCAAGAAGCGGGGGGTTTGGAGTGGGTTCGGTGTGCCCGACGGTGCGCGTCAGCGTTATCGTCCTGCATGAGCACGCTTGCGCCTGCGCTTTTCGACCGCCCAAAACAAAACCCCATCTGCTT
>NZ_JBMDIS010000083.1:0-28584 GCF_057808775.1 Pseudomonas sp. FG86
ACGGATATGTACTCACCCAAACCCCAAAAAGCGGTCGGCCCGAAGGCCGCCACGGAAACAAGCCCCCTCCCACATTGATTGCGTGACTATTCGGAATAGACGGGGTAGTCGATGTAACCCACCTCCCCCCCACCATACATCCCCTCTTCCCGCAGCGGATTCAACGGCCAGCCGTTGAATAGCCGCTGCGGCAGATCCGGGTTGGCAATGAACGGCCGTCCGAAGGCAATCAAATCCGCCAGCCCGGCTTCCACCAGTTTCGCGCCGCGTTCAGCGGTGTAACGACCGGCATAGATAATGCGGCCGCTGAAGGTGCTGCGCACGGCTTCACGGAAGGTGTCGGGCAACACGGGGGCGTTGTCCCAGTCGGCTTCGGCGATGGAGACATAGGCGATGCCCGAGGCTTGCAGCACCTTGATCGCTTCGATGTAGGTGTGATGCGGGTCTTCTTCCACCAGGCCGATATACACACGGTCCTCATCGGTACCGCTGAACAGCGGCGAAAAACGCACGCCCAACCGTTCCGGCCCCACCACCTTGCACACCGCCTCGACGATCTCACGCAAAAAGCGCAGGCGATTATCCAGTGAGCCGCCGTATTCGTCGTCACGCTGGTTGGCGTGGGCCGAGATGAACTGGTTGACCAGGTAACCGTTGGCCGAATGAATCTCGACCCCGTCAAACCCTGCGTCCAGTGCATTGCGTGCCGCCTGGGCGTAGTGCTGGACCAGTGCCTTGACCTCTTGGGTGCTCAACGCACGGGGCACCGGCGGTTGCATCAGCTCGCCCACACCCGGCCCGGTTGCGATAAAGGCTTTGGCTTGCTCGGCTGCCAGTGCGGACGGCGCAACCGGTGCGGCGCCGTCGGGCTGCAAGGCGTTATGGGACACGCGGCCCACGTGCCACAACTGGGCGAAGATGACCCCGCCCTCGGCGTGCACGGCGTCGGTGACTTTGCGCCAGCCGTCAATCTGCGCGGGGGTGTAGATACCCGGCGTCCAGGCGTAACCCTGGCCACGCGGTTCAATCTGCGTGCCTTCGCTGACCATAAAGCCGGCCGTCGCGCGCTGGCGGTAATACTCGGCCATCAGGTCGGTGGCGATATCGCCGGGTTGCGCGCTGCGCTGGCGCGTCAGGGGCGGCAGCACCACGCGGTTGTTCAGGGTGTGATGCCCCAGTGAAATCGGGGTACTTAAAACAGAGTGGGTCATTCGAGAACTTCCAAATTGAGGACAAGCGAAGGCATTGGCGACTCCAGGGAGTCGCCAAGCCATCCAGCGTGTCAGGGGTTTAAGCGGTGAGTTTCAGCAGGGCCTTGGCCACATCGCTGGAGCTGGCAGGGTTCTGCCCGGTGACCAGCAAACCATCTTCGAGGACAAAGGACTGCCAATCCGCGCCCTTTTCATACTTGCCGCCCAGGGCCTTGAAATCATCTTCAATCAGGAACGGCACCACATCGGTCAAGCCCACCGCCTGCTCTTCCGAATTGGAGAAGCCGGTGACGCGACGGCCCTTGACCAGCGGCTCGCCATTGACCGCCTTGACGTGACGCAAGGCACCCGGCGCGTGGCAGACAAAGCCGATAGGTTTGCCGGCCCGCTCGAAGGACTCGATCAGGGCAATGGAAACCGGCGACTCCGCCAGGTCCCACAGCGGGCCGTGGCCACCTGGGTAGAACACGGTGTCGAAGTCGTCAGCGTTGACCGTGTCCAATTTGACCGTGTTGGCCAGGGCCTGCTGCGCAGCCGGGTCGGCGGCAAAGCGGCGGGTTTGTTCGGTTTGTGCATCGGGTGCGTCACTGACCGGGTCCAGGGGCGGCTGGCCGCCGGCCGGGGATGCCAGGACCACCTCGACCCCGGCGTCCTTGAACGCGTAGTACGGCGCGGCAAATTCTTCGAGCCAGAAGCCGGTCTTGCGGCCGGTGTCGCCCAGTTGGTCGTGAGAGGTCAGTACCATTAATACTTTCATGTTCCAGTGCCTCGATCGATGTGAATGTCAGTGTGTTCAGGGCAACCCAACATCTGTCGGGTCAGCCACAGCGCCTGATCAAAAGGCGCAGACGTACGGGTGATCTTGTTCATGACGCTGGTGCCCAGCCATAACGCATACAGCTGATGGGCGAGGTCCTTTGGGCTGTGTTCAAGCACCAGGGAGCCGTCTTCAACGCCGCGCTGCATGGCCTCGGCGAGCATTTGGATAGTGCGCGAGGTGCCACGATGCAGCGCCAATCGCATGGGCTCTGAAAGGTCTGACACCTCCGCACCGAGTTTGACGGCAAGGCATTTGCCTGCATCGGTGCAGCCGGTCTGGTTGTCGATCCAGGCTTGCCAATAGCGCATCAACTTGGCCTGCTGGGATAACCCCGGCTGGGCGAAGAGTTGCGCCATTCCCTGCACGTAGTGATCAAAGTAGGTGTCAAGCAAGACGACACCAAATGCATCCTTGGAATCGAAGTAGTGATAAAACGAACCTTTGGGCACATCGGCGGCTTGCAGTATTTCGTTCAACCCCACGGCGGAAAACCCTTTGCGGCCCACAATCGATTGCGCCGTCTCCAGAATGGTCTGCCGTGCACTTTTGGTTTCGCTGTTCATGCTTCACTCCGCCCGATTAGACCAGTCGTCTAGTGCGTGGAGTGAATGTTAGGAGCCGAGCCTTAGGCTCACAATGTCATATCCGCAAGGATTCCGGACACGCTGCAAAGGCGGTTGCCGTTTTCCCGGCAGCCACCGACAATCCCTTCTCCCACGCCCCAGGAGACATGCGATGCACAGCGTTGCGCTGATGGTTTACCCGAACTTCCAATCCTTGAGCCTCAGCCTGGGCTCGGTGTTCGAGTGCGCGAACCTGCTGCGTGGTGAGCCGGCCTATGAGTTTCACCTGGTGTCGGAAAGCGGCGGCGCGGTGATGACGTCCCAGGGGTTCTCGGTCAATACCACGCCGATTCGGCCCGAAGGCTATGACACCCTGATCGTCAGCGGTTACCTGGAATTTCGCCTGCCGGAAGCGAACCTGCTGGCGCTGGTCAAGGCTGCGTCGCTGCAATCGCGGCGGATTGCCTCGCTGTGCACGGGCATTTTCGTGTTGGCCGAGGCTGGGTTGCTGGAAGGCAAGCGCGCCACCACGCACTGGATTCATGCGCCGGCTTTTCGCAAGCGCTACCCGGCTATCCAGTTGGAAGACGACAAGCTGTTCATCGTCGACGGCCAGATCTGGACCGGTGCCGGCATGAGCGCCGGGGTCGACCTGGCGTTGGCGATGGTGGAAAACGACCTGGGCAGCGACCTCGCCCGGCGCATCGCGCGCAAGCTGGTGATTGCCCAGCGTCGCGGCAGTGAACAATCGCAGTTGTCCGCCTTGCTGGAACTGGACCCCAAGTCCGACCGCGTGCAACTGGCCCTGGCCTACGCGCGTGAGAACCTCACCCACGATCTGTCCGTGGACGCCTTGGCCGACGTCGCCCGTCTGAGCCCGCGCCAGTTCAGCCGGGTATTTCGCGAAGAAACCGGGCAGACGCCGGCCAAAGCCATCGAAGCCCTGCGCGTGGAAGCCGCGCGGGCGATGATGGAAACCAGCCGTCACCCCGTGGAAGTGGTGGCGCGCGAAACCGGCTTCGGTGATCGCGAGCGCATGCGCCAGGCGTTTCTACGTGCTTTCGGGCAACCGCCCCAGGCGATGCAACAGGCGCTGTTCAATACGCGTGCCTAGCGGCAGTGGTAAGGGCTTTCGCTCTTGAGTTCTTCCCCGGTTTTGAGGTCACGGATGGTCACCGTGGCTTTCGGGAAGTTCTGGCAGAACATATTGCGCGAGGAATAGATAGCGCTGCCGTGGCTGGTCATCACCATGTTGATCGGAGCGCCCGAGGCGTCGACGGCCGTGACATCGTAGTCACCCGACATGGTTACGCAACCGCCCAAAGTCAGCAGCAGCGCAGCGCCAACGAGGTATTTGGAAAAAGACACTGTGTGCATTTCGCATCCTTGTGAAATTAAGGGCCAGAACGGCCAGCGAGATTAGGAACAGGCCGCCGCGTTTAAGTTCAACATTGTGTTCAATGCAACGCCGCCCGGGTAATCAGGTAACTGGTCAACTGCGGGTCATCGTCCAGCTCGATGGCCTGCACCGGGCGTGGCAGGTTATCCAGCACCGTACGCCAGAATGCCTGGGACACTTCATCCTGGTCATAGAAACGCACCAGCCAATCGGCCTCGCCGCTGCACAGCACCTGGGTGGCGATCGCGTTGCCGATGCCCTTGCGACGATAGCGCTTGAGAATAAACAGGTCGGCCAGTTCCAAGGCATGGATGCCCGGCACTTCGCTGCCCTCGATAAGCAGGAAGCCGGCGATATAACCGTCGACCAGCAACAGGTTGGCGCTCCATTGCGGGTCTTGCCAATAGCGGTTCAGGTGTTCGTCATGGATGTAGAAACGACCGTCCGCCTCGACATCTTCCTGCTCCCAGTCCGACGACTCGTAGGCGTAGTACTGGTAAAGATTGCGGATCAACTCGGATGCTTCGGGGCCGGTCTGGATCAATTCAACGGTGGTTTCAGGCATGGGGCTCTCGGTGAAAAAAAACAGGGCGCCATTGTTCACAAAACCCCGCCCCAGTCCAATAGCGGTCTCCACCTTTCTACTTGCTGAACCGATTGCAAATAGCGATTGCATTGGCCGAATTCTTGAAACATTTGGAATAAACTTCGCCGACTCGCCCGTTATTCTCAAGGACACCTATTTTGACCAACGTCTGTTCCGCCGGCCTGGATGTGGGCTTCGCCTCTCTGGATTACCTGCAAATCTTTATCCTGGGCGTGATCCAGGGCATTACCGAGTTGTTACCGGTGTCGTCCACCGCCCACATGCGCGTGATACCCGCCCTGCTCGGCTGGCAAGACCCGGGCTCGGCGTTTTCGGCGGCGATGCAGTTGGCGGCGCTGGCTGCGGTGGTCAGTTACTTCTGGCGCGATGTGCACCAAGTGACCATCGGCAGCATCGGCGCGGTACGCCGGGGTGACTACAACGACCGCTGGTTCAAGCTGGCTGTGGCGATTGTGCTGGCGACGATCCCCATCGGCATTGCCGGCCTGGCGCTGTCCTCGACCTTGAATGCCTGCAACTCGCCGTTGCGCGGGCTGATGGTGATCGGCATTTCCTGCGTGGTGATGGCGGTGTTGCTGGCGGCGGCCGAGCTGCGTGCCCGGCATACACGGGACGTCAGCCAGATGCGCCTGCGGGATGCGTTGATCGTCGGTGTCGCCCAGATCGGCGCGTTGATTCCAGGCGTATCGCGTTCCGGCTCGACCCTCACCGCGGCCCTGTTCCTTAATTTCAAACGCGAAGAAGCCGCGCGCTTTTCCTTCCTGCTGGGCCTGCCGGCCATCGCCCTCGCCGGCCTGAAGGAGCTGTGGGTGCTGCTGCACGCCGACATGCCCGCCCACGCCTGGCCGCATTTGCTGTTTGGGCTGGTGGTGGCCAGCGTGTCGGCGTTCTTTGCGATCTGGGGCCTGATGAAGTTCCTGGAGCGCTTCTCCACCTGGCCCTTTGTGATCTACCGTGCGCTGCTCGGGGTGTTCCTGATTGTGGCGGTCAGTACCGGCTTGCTGAGCTGACCCGAGGCGCAGGTATTCGTCTGGTAGAGTTCAGTGATCGCAACGGAGTGGTCGCTGAACATGTCTTTCTTGAAACGCGTACAACACCAGAAAATTTCACGTCCCAACCAACACAGCTTCCACCCTGACCGGTGGAACGCAGCGCTGGATCCCGACGCCGCTGACGCACAGGACAAGAGCCTGCATCAAGCCGGCCTGTGGTTTTACCGCGCGTTTGGTGAATTGCGCAAACAGCTGAGTTTTGCCGCTGACCGGCAGATCCCCAAGAAGAACAAACTGTTGGCGTTCATCACCCATGCCAACCTGAACGCCATGATGTATGAGCAGGCCGCGAAGGAGATTCGCGAAAACTTCAGTGACCTCGATCCGGCCGAGATCACGCGCCAGCAACTGGTGCCCAAGTTTTCCGACAACCAGGGTACAGAGCACTCGATCGATGAGGTTGCCCAGGCCGATATCGACGGGCTGCAAATGCCCATCCAGATGGTGCTGGCGGAAAAAGGCGATGCATCAGAACCGGATATCAGCACCACGCATTTCGACCTCAAGCGTGTCGCCCACGACTATCAACTGGGTGCCTTTTACGGTGTGCTTGAAGAGCACTGGGAGGACTGCCTGTGGAACGACTACAGATTCGAGCACGGTGCCAGGATCTTGCTCACGCCAGGCAATCAGCACTTCGCCGCCTGGAAGGTCATCAGTCAATTTCGGCGCAATATTCTCGTTCATTCGAAGACAACCGCGCGGGTCATGCACTTCAGCAGGCACTACACGCAAAACTCCCACACCGAACTGGGGATTGTGCGACCTGTCTGTGCGATCACCCACCGTGAGGGCGTCACTCACTACCACCTCGCCGATGACGCAGAGGTCCAGCGCTCAGCCCTGGCCACCTACCTGATCATCCATGAAGCCCTGGAACCGTACTACAACGGATATTCCGCCTTCCAGGCGCCCAAATTGGATGGAGCAACCCTCCATGACGTGGTCAGGTGCTGGGCCGTCCTGTGCAGCCTGGCAAGATGCCTGCTGGATACCCCCAAGGCGCCACCTGAAACACCGTTGGGCGACTCGTTGCTGGTGCATGTGGCTGCACCGATGGTCGATAGAACCGCGTTGCTCAACGCGGTATCCGAATCCCTGGGAGTGGACCTGGCACGTAGCCGGGCACTGATTGATTTCCTGACCTTTGATCACACCGACAAATCGGATACCGGTAAGAACGAGTTGTGGACGCAACCGTTAATCCCCTACAACGACGATAAACTGTTGGTGTTATTCACGCCGTTGCTGTGGGGCACCACCCAACGCAATGTGAATATCTGGTTGCGACAGATGGGCGCCGACCTGGCGGCGCGCGGCAACTCGTTCGAAACCCATGCGCGTCAGGTCCTGGAACGCTATGCCCAGGACTCGCGCCTGAAAAAACACATTCGAATCATGCCGCATGCCTTCACATTCAACTTACCGAAGGCCGCTACGCCCCCGTATGAGGACATCGACCTGCTGATGCTGATCGGCAGTACGCTGGTGGTCGGCGAAGTAAAATGCTTCCTGCAACCTGCCGATACGCTGAGCACCTTCAAGCATCGAGACAAGGTCATCGAGGCGTGCGCGCAACTGGCACGCAAAATCGAGGGTATCCGACAACATGAAAAGTCCTTTAGAAAGCAGTGCCTGAAAGCCAATTTCCCGCTGCCTGACAAGCTCTCGATCCAACCCGTGGTGCTGTTGAACGGACCGGCCCACTGTGGGATTCCCTATGACGGCATACCGATTGTCGACACGTTGATTCTGTCGACCTTCCTGAGCGGCGTTATCCGGCAAAACATCACCGAAACCGTCGAGGGCGTGATCGCCGAAGAGCAGATTCATCTCTACACGGACCTCCCGGGCGCTGAAGCCAACCTTGCCGATTACCTGTCAGCCCCACCGCAACTGGCCTATATAAAAGCCGGGCTCACCGTGCAGGAATCCAACCGCCAACACATAGCCCAGCCGATCGAGGCCATCAGCTATCGGTATTTCGAGGTGGTCCTATAGGCCGGGGCTGCGCTCCGCCAGTTCGTCGAGCAGATCGGCCGACGGCACGAAAAACAAGCCGCCGGTGACCGCCGTGCTGAAGTCGAGCAAGCGGTCGTAGTTGCCCGCCGGGCGGCCGACGAACATGTTTTCCAGCATCTGCTCCAGCGGCTGCGGCGAGCGTGCGTAGCCGATGAAGTAGGTGCCGAACTCCCCGGCGCCCGGACGGCCGAAGGGCATGTTGTCGCGCAGGATTTTCACTTCTTCGCCGTTCTCGTCGGTGATGACGGTCAGCGCGCTGTGGGAATTGCTCGGCTTGGCCGCATCGTCCAACTCGATATCCGACAACTTGGTGCGCCCGATCACCTTTTCCTGGGCTTCCACGGTCAGGCCGTTCCAGGCGGTCATGTTGTGCAGGTATTTCTGCACCAGCACGTAGCTGCCGCCTTCGAATTCGGGGTCTTCGTCGCCGACGATGGTGAAGCCCACGGCCTTGCGCCCCACCGGGTTCTCGGTGCCGTCGACAAAGCCGATGATGCTGCGCATGTCGAAGTAGCGGAAACCCTGGACTTCATCCACGACCTTGACGCTGTCACCGAGGGCCGCCATCAGTTGGGTGGCGAGTTCAAAGCACAGGTCCATCTGTTCGGCACGGATGTGCAGCAGGATGTCGCCGGGCGTCGACACTGCCATGCGCCCTGGCACCCCGAACTCGCGAAATGGATGCAGCGAGGCCGGGCGTGGCGCGCCGAACAGCCGGTCCCAAGCCTGCGAGCCGAAGCCACAGACGCACGTGAGGTTGCCCGCCGGCACGCGTTTACCCACCGAGCGCACCAGCCCGGCGATGTCCGCACACCAGGCGCGCACGCTGTCTTCAGTGCCAGGCGCGACGGTGGCAACCATGAAAATCGCGCTGCTGGTGATGGGGTGGCAGACGGACTGAGGCTCAAGAGGCGGCTGAACAGACGAAGTCGACATAGTGGAAGTCCAGGCTAAAGGGCGAGAGTGAACCCGCGCAGATTAGCAGATCATTTCCGACACTCCTGCCACACGTCGCGAATCAATGCCTTGAGCTTCAACGCCTCGGCCCAGCGATCACTGATTTCATGCCCATCGGCGCCGGTGATGGCATAGGGCGGCGGGCCCAGTTCGCAGGTGAAGGACAGGCTTTGCGGGGTTTCGGGGCGGGCCAGCCAGTCTTCGATCCCGTAGCGCCACCACTCGGTAAAGCGTTGCACCCAGGCTTGGTGCTGGGGAAACGCCAGGGAGACTTGCACCTGTTCACTGCTGGCCACACGCCCATGAAAGCCCCAGCTGTGCTGCAGGATCGTGCGGATCTGTTCATCGTCTTCAACGGCGCCAGGCTGGGGCAATTCGCGCCCGACCACGTAGTGGGACAAGTCAGCGAGCAGTTTCAGGTCGGGCATCTGCGCCAGCAGATCGAGGGTGAACAGCAGGTCGTTGGTGAGGCGATAGCGGTGGGTTTCCAGCAGCACCGGAAAGTCCACCTGCTCGGCCAGGCGTTGCCAGCCTTCGATCAAACGCGCGGCCTCGGTTTGGGTACGCGGGCGCACATCGGCTTGCAGGGTGAGGTGGTGGCAGCCGTGGCGGCTGATCACATCCAGCGCGGTCGCCAGGTCGTCGACGCTTTGCGGGAACAACTGGCCTTCGATCTGCAGGCCCCGCGCCGTGGCGGCGGCGTGCAGGCGCGCCACATCGGCGGCTTGCCAATAGTGATCGGTAATGCCGTCGAAACCGGCGGCTTTGATACGGTCGAGTTGGGCCTCAAGGGGGCCGGGCTCGGTGTGCATCGCCCACAGGGATTGGAATACCAGGAATTGGCGCATATCAGCCTCGCAGCAGGTGTTTGAGGGACACGTGGGGGTCGGCCAGGCTGGCAGGGTTCAGGGCGATGCGCGCGCTGATCAGCCGTTCGCACAGCTTGACGTCCTTGGCCACGCTATTGCCGGGGCCCCAGCCGCAGGCGCCTTGCAGGCGATGGTCGGCGTCGAGGTAGAACAGCAACAGCCCCGCGTCCGGCAATGCACGGCTGACGGTCAGCGGCGTGATCACGCCCACGGTCTGCAACCCCCAGTCGTACTGGTCGGACCAGAAACCGGGGAGCGCTTCGAACGGCTCGTCGCGCCCCAGCATGTTGAGCGCGGCATGCCGCCCTTGCGCCTCGGCGTTGCGCCAGGTTTCCTGGCGTTGGTACTCGCCGCCGAGGCGAAACTCGCAAACGTCCCCTGCCGCGTAGATGTCCGGCACACCGGTGCGCAGGTGCGTGTCAACGCGAATGCCCTGCCCCACCTCCAGCCCCGCCGCCACGGCCAGCTCGATATTCGGTTGCATGCCGATGCCGACCACCACCAGGTCACAGGGCAGCCATTGCCCATCCACCAGTTGCACCGCCTCTGCATGGATCGACTCCAGCGCCACATTCAGGCGCACGTCGACGCCGTGTTGGCGATGCAGCTTCAGCAGTGCCTCGGAGATGACCGGCGCCAGCACCCTGCCCGCCAAGCGTGGCCCGGCTTCGAGCACCGTCACCTCGCAACCCAGGCCGCGCGTCGTCGCCGCCACTTCCAGGCCGATAAACCCGCCGCCGACAATCACCAGCCGCGCTCCGGGGCGCAACGCGGATTTCAGCGCCAGCGCTTCATCGTGGGTGCGCAGGTACAGCACGTTGGCCTGTTCCTGGGGCAAACGCCGCGCCCTGCCCCCGGTGGCCAGCAACAGGCCGGCGTAGGACAGCCACTGGCCGTCGGCGAGTTGCAGGCGGTGTTGCGGCGGGTCCAATTGGCGGACCGGGTTATCGGCGATATGTTCGACGCCCAACTCGGCCAGCCGCGCGCTGTCGCACAGGCTGCACCCGGCCAGGTCCATGCTGCCCTGCAACAGCCCTTTGGACAGGGGCGGCCGCTCGTAGGGCACGTGCGGCTCGTCGCCGATCAGGATCAGGCGCCCGCTGTAGCCTTCTTCACGCAGGGTCAATGCCGCGCGGCCACCGGCATGGCCGGCGCCGACGATGATCAGGGCGGCGGTCATCATCAGGCCGTGACGGCGAGCAAAACCCGCCCCGCTTCGACCCGCACCGGGTAGGTCTTGAGGTTGACGCACACCGGCGCGCCCAAGGCCTTGCCGGAGCGGTAATCGAAGCGCCCGTTATGCTTGGGGCATTCGACCACATGGTCCATCACCAGGCCGTCGGCGAGGTGGATTTTCTCGTGGGTGCACAGGCCGGCGGTGGCGAAAAACTCATTGTCCGCCGAGCGGAACACCGCGTAGGTGTGCGGCCCGTGATCGAAGCGCAGCACGTCTTCTGCGTCTATTTCGCCCACGGCGCAGACGTCGATCCATTGATCGTTCATGGCGTTTTCTCTTGTTATTGGAGGGTGTCAGCCGGCAGTGGCTTCTGCATGCATCGGGGCCCTGGCGGCCGGTTCAGCACTGGGGCCGATGGGACGTTGGACGAAGTAAGTCGAATCGCTGCGCTGCTTCCAGATCGTCGGGATGATTTCCTTGTACGCCTCGAACAGATTGGCGTACGGCGGCGGGCAGTCGTTGCGGATCTCTTCGTGCAATTGCGCCAATGCGTGGTACGGCACCATCGGGTACATGTGGTGCTCAAGGTGGTAGTTCATGTTCATGTAGATAAAACGCAGCACGCGGTTCATGTAGATCGTGCGGCAGTTGCTGCGGTGGTCGAGCACGTCTTCGGCCAGGCCCACATGCTGGCTGAGGCCGAACACGTAACCGAGCCAGGCACCGTAGAGGCTCGGCAGGCCCACCAGCATCAGCGGCAGCCAACTGTGCAGGTACAACGCAGTGCCGATGACCAGCGCATAAATACCGACCCAGATACGCGCGGCGCGGAACACCTTGGGCCACTCGGACTCCGGGATAAAGTCCTGCTCCTGGGCACTCATCTGGCCGATCGCATGGCGCGCCACACCGCTGAAGGTCTTCCAGGCCAGGGGCAGGTTGAACAGGCTGAGCACCATCATCGGCAGGCTCGGCGGGCGTGGCTCGACGATCTCCGGGTCGCGGCCGACGACGATCGTGTCGGTGTGGTGCCGGGCATGGCTCCAGCGCCACACGTGGGGCTCGAAGATGCACATGAAGCTCGCGACCTGGTACAGCACGTCGTTCATCCAGCGGGTCTTGAATGCGGTGCCATGGCCGGTTTCGTGCCAGCGCGGGTTGGACGCGGTGCCGTACAGCACGCCATAGGCGAGGAAGAACGGCACGCAGGCCCACGTGCCCCAGAACCAGTAGCCGCCGAAGCCGGTGGCGAACAGCGCGGTCACCCAAATAGCGGTATCGAGCAAGGCCGGGGCGTCGCGGCGTTGCATCAGTTCTTTCATGCGTTTACGGGAAATCGGCGATTGGTACCAACTGGCCGAGACCAGGCCTTTTTCCGCCGCGCGGGCGGCTTCGGGACCGGTGAGGCTGTAGTCGCGCCGAGCGTGATGAGCGGTGTGTTCAGGCATTGTTATTGTTCTCCGCAAGCGAGAGGTTTCAGGTGCTTTGCGAAACCAACGATAGAGTGCGGCTAAATCACCCTCAAGGCCTTGAATCCATTCCCTATCAAGCTATCATCCAGGCCCAGCGGGGCTTGATAGTTTTCTATCAAGACGCTCAAGAGGGCTGTCATGAACAACAATAAACGCCCCACCATCGCCACCGTCGCCGCCCATGCGGGCCTGAGTGTGGCCACTGTCGACCGCGTGCTGAATGCGCGCGCGCCAGTCAATCCGCAGACGGCCGAGCAGGTGTTCCAGGCCGCCGAAGCCGTGGGCTATTTTGCTGCGCGGCTGATCGGCCAACGCATCCGCGAACGCCGGCCGACCTATCGCTTCGGCATTCTGCTGCTGGGCACCGCCCAAGCGTTCTATGCCCACCTGGCGCAGTCGATCAGCGAGGCGGCGCAGCATCACGCCACCACCAACCTCACCTGCCAGTTCGACTACATCAACGACCGCACACCCAGCGCCATCGTCGCGCAGATCGAACAACTGGCCGTGCAGTGCGACGCCCTCGCCGTGGTCAGCTTCGCCCACCCGCTGATCAACGCCTGCCTGGCGCAGATCCGCGCGGCCGGCGTGCCGGTGGTGGCCCTGCTCTCGGATATTCACGAGCAAGCCCTTGAACCCTACGTGGGCCAGGACAACCACGTGGTCGGCCGCACCATGGGCTGGCTGCTCGCCCGCACCTGTGGCGCACGCAAAGGCAGCGTGGGGATCCTGCTCGGCGGCCATCGCTTCCTCGGTCACCAGGCACGGGTCGAAGGCCTGCACAGCTACCTGGCCGAACACGCACCTGGGCTCAAACCGCTGGAGCCGCTGATCAACCTGGACAACTGCGACATCACCGAAGAAGCCACCCTCGACCTGCTCACCCGCCACAGCGACCTGCGCGGCCTGTGTGTGGTCGGCGGCGGCGGCGACGGCATCATCAGCGCCCTGGCGCAGCTGCCCAAGCGCCCGGCGTTGTGCTGCATCTTGCAGGAGTCCACGGCGCTGTCACGCCAGGCACTGAGCCAGGGGTTGATCGATGTGGTGATGGATTCACAGCCCAGGCAGACGGCGAACGCGCTGGTGCAGTTGCTGGTGGAATTGCAGAGTGCCGAGGGGTTTGATCCGGTGCGGCATCGGGTGCATATCGCGCCGCAGATTGTCACCTCGGAGAATCTTTAGAGCGCACGGCACTCCACCTTCAACGCCCCCTCCTGCTCATGGCTTTCGATCACTATCGGCAGAAAGCGGCGAATCACCGCCATGTTGCTGTGCAAGTGCTCGCTCATATGCGGCGTGGTGAAACTGCCACCGCCCGCCAATGCCATCGGCAACAGCAGTTGGTCTGCCAGGTGTTCGCCCACCGCCGTGTCGCTGCCCAGCCATTCCACTGCCTGGTTGATTGCCTCATCGGCGACAGTTTCAGCACGGACCCTGGCCATGCCAACGGCGCTGAACACTTCTGTGACGTGCTCGTGGGCGTACTCCAGCATCAGCACATTGCCCGGGCCGTGATCGGGATCTATCTCGACCGTAAACAGCTGTGCCGGGCTGAACCCCAGTCGGTGGCGTACGCGCTTGAACTCACGCTCGCCCACCTGAGCGGGCAAGCCGGCGTTCAGGGTGGTCGCCCGGGCGTCCAGCAATTTGCCACGCTGCATCAGGTGCAACGGCGCCAGTTCTCCGGGCTGGATAAACGCCTGCAATTCGCCGCCACCTGCCGGGACAAAACCATGCCGGACCAGACTCAACTCAACGCGCGCCCCCATGCGCCGTAACAGCGGCAACCAGGCGCGTTGCAAGAAGTCCACCGGCGGTGCCAGCGGGTTGTGGGTGCCGCCGCAAATGGTCACGCGGCTGGCGGCCGTTGCCCGCAACAGCGCCGGCAACAGCGTTTGCAGCACCAGGGTGCAACTGCCCGCCGTGCCGATCACAAAGCGGTAGTCGCCGCCCTGAATCGGCCCAGGTGCAAAGAGCAGGGTTTGCGACCCCAGCTCAGCGCCTTCCACCCGAGCGCTGCACACTTCGGCCGCCGCCAGCACGGCCGTCAGGTGTTGGCGCATCAACCCGGGGCGACTGCGCTTGGCTCGGATGTTCCTGATGAGCAATGTGCGCCCGGTCACCATCGACAGGCTCACACCACTGCGCAATACCTGGCCACCGCCAATGGCGCCATCCAGTTCAATCACGTCCTGTTTCATAGCCATCCTTATGCAAAACGTTTGACCGTGTCCCGCAGATAGCGGTCCAGTCGTTGTGAGTCTTCCCGAGTGCGTGGCAGTACCGGCACTTCGCGTTCCAGTTCAGCCACGATAAATGCGTGCAACGCCGGACGCCGCGGACCATAAGCCGCCTCACTGGCATTGCGTTTGAGTGCCAGCAACGTCGCCACTTCATCCAACAGTTGCGCGTCGTTCACCGTGCTCAGCAAGTCGGCGAAGGTCATCGGCGGCCGCCCCAGCCCCAGGTCGATCCAGCGCACCGCCAGCAACGGCCGCAAGACGTAGAAGTATTTCTTGAAGCGCACCGTGTCACCTTGCAGGTAACCGCGAAAGTTCTTCCTGGCCATCGACAGGTAGTGATTGCGCGCGGCCGGCGGGATGTAGAAAGCTTCGGCCAGCGCCCTCAGTTGCGCAGTGGCCTCGGTTTCCTGGCGATACACCAACGGCGAATCCAGCCACTCCAGCAACGTGGGATTGGATTTGCGCAGCAAGCCCAAGGACTTGCGCAGTTCCCAGCCACTAACGTCCAACTCGTCATCCAGCGGGCGTTCGATCACGTCACGCGGCGCGTCCACCTGCATGAACCAATCAGGTTTTTCCACGTAGACAAAGCGCACATCGTAATCGCTGTCGGTGGAGGCAAAACCCCAGGCGCGGCTGCCCGATTCACAGGCATACAGCACCTTCACATTGCGCTCGTGCTCTATAGTGTCCAGCGCCTGCACGACCCGGGCGCGCATGGCGTCGCTCAACGGGTGTCGTTCTTCCCTATGCATCTCGATTCCTCCGTTTATCCTTTGACGCACACCACCTGACGCAAGGTGTGCAGCACTTCCACCAACTCTCGCTGGGCGTGCATGACCTGGTCGATGTCCTTGTAGGCCATCGGTATTTCGTCGATCACATCGGCGTCCTTGCGGCACTCCACATGGGCGGTCGCACGGATCTGGTCGGCGACGGTGAAGGTGTTCTTCGCCTTGGTGCGGCTCATGGTGCGACCGGCGCCGTGGCTGCACGAGCAAAACGATTCTTCGTTGCCCAGGCCGCGCACGATGAAGCTTTTGGCGCCCATGGAGCCCGGGATAATCCCCAGCTCGCCTTTTTTTGCGGAGACCGCGCCCTTACGGGTCACCAAAATTTCTTCGCCAAAATGCCGCTCTTTTTGTACATAGTTGTGATGACAATTCACGGCCTCCAGTGCCACTTCAAACGGTTTACTGATCACCTGGCGCGTCGCCTGGACCACCGCGCGCATCATCAACTCGCGGTTCTGCCGGGCAAAATCCTGGGCCCAGCCCACTGCTTGCACGTAGTCATCGAAGTGCTGGCTGCCCTCCTCGAAATACGCCAGGTCGCGGTCCGGCAGGTTGGCCAGGTGCTGACGCATATCCGCCTGGGCCAATTGGATAAACAGGTTGCCGATGGCATTGCCCACGCCCCGCGAACCGCTGTGCAACATGAACCAGACGCGGTTGGCTTCATCCAGGCACACCTCGACAAAGTGGTTGCCGGTGCCCAACGTACCCAGGTGCTGGCGGTTGTTGCTGCGTTCCAGTTGCGGGTACTTGTCGGTGATTGCCTTGAAGCGCGGATGCAACG
This sequence comes from Pseudomonas sp. FG86, assembly GCF_057808775.1. Classification (NCBI taxonomy): domain Bacteria; kingdom Pseudomonadati; phylum Pseudomonadota; class Gammaproteobacteria; order Pseudomonadales; family Pseudomonadaceae; genus Pseudomonas; species Pseudomonas sp. FG86. The sequence continues at coordinate 15,971 of NZ_JBMDIS010000083.1, forward strand.
TAGTCCATACCTGATCGGCCTGGGCCGGCACGTCTTCCCAGGCGCCTTTGTCACGGCCTTTACGGCTGCGGGTACGGCCATGGGGTACGGCGGCCTCAATGGCGCAACGCAGGCCATGCAGGTTGTCCGGCAGATCCCCGGCCATCAGCGTAGTGCGCGCAGCGATCATGCCGCAGCCGATGTCCACCCCCACGGCAGCCGGGATGATCGCCCCCACGGTGGGGATAACGCTGCCGATGGTCGAGCCCTTGCCCAGGTGCACATCCGGCATCACCGCGAGGTGCTTGAAGATAAACGGCATCTTGGCGGTGTTCATCAGTTGCTGGCGGGCTTCGGGCTCAACCGGCACGCCTTCGGTCCAGAGCTTGATCGGTTTGCCGTTGGCGACTTCCAGCAGTTGGCAGGTGTTCTTTTGCATGATCTCGATTCTTTTTTGAAAGCCGTCGTTGCGGCGTTGATCAGGTGATAGCAGCAGACGTGCCAGGTTCTTTTCCACATGCTTAAAAATAAGGCAACTAATTGTTTTACATTGATATTTTTACATATTTTATTTTTCATCACTGAAAACCCATGACAAGCCGCTCCCAGCATTCAATCCTTACATATCGTTACTTATATTTTGGTCTAGTCATGAAGCACAAGCGCACGGTCGCCATCGGATTTATCGGTTCCAAGTTGGATCGCGTCGGCAAGGGAGCCAATCGCTGGAACCACTGGCGCCCCAGCGTCGGGCTGTGCCAGCAAGAGGATGTGCAGATCGATCGCCTGGAATTGATCCACGACGTCGACGCTCGCGATACCAGCCTGGCCGAGCGGGTGCGCGCCGACATCCAGCAGATCTCGCCCCACACTGAGGTGCGCCTGCACCCGATGCCGCTGGTCAACCCTTGGGATTTCGAAGAGGTGTACGGCGCCCTGCACGATTTCACCAGCGCCTACACCTTCGATACCGAGCGTGAGGACTACCTGGTGCATATCACCACCGGCACCCACGTGGCGCAGATTTGCTGGTTCCTGCTGACCGAGGCGCGGAACCTGCCGGCACGCCTGATCCAGACAGCCCCTTCACGCCGCCAGGACGACATCGCGCCCGCCACCGGCACCCACACCCTGATCGACCTCGACCTGTCGCGCTACGACCGCATCGCTTCGCGCTTTGCCCACGAGCGCCTGGAAGGCCTGGCGTTTCTCAAATCGGGAATTGCCACGCGCAACCGTGCGTTCAATGCCTCCATCGAACAGATCGAACGTGTGGCCGTACGTTCAACAGCGCCGATGCTGTTGATCGGCCCAACTGGCGCCGGCAAATCCTTTCTCGCCCAGCGGATTTACGAACTCAAGCGCAGCCGCCATCAGGTGCAGGGTCGCTTTGTCGAAGTGAACTGCGCCACCCTGCGCGGCGATGGGGCGATGTCCGCGCTGTTCGGGCATATCAAGGGGGCCTTTACCGGCGCGCAGAACGCTCGCGACGGCCTGTTGCGCGCCGCCCATGGCGGCATGCTGTTCCTCGATGAAATCGGCGAACTGGGCCTGGACGAACAGGCAATGCTGCTCAAGGCCATCGAAGAAAAACGCTTCTACCCGATGGGCGCCGACACCGAAGTGACCAGTGACTTCCTGATCATCGCCGGCACCCACCGCGACCTGCGCGGGCGGGTCGCCGAAGGGTTGTTTCGCGAAGACCTGTATGCGCGCATCAACCTGTGGACCTTTGACCTGCCTGGCCTGGCGGGAAGGCGCGAAGATATAGAGCCCAACATTGATTTCGAGTTGGAGCGTCACGCCCGCGAGCAGGGCCGACGCGTACGCTTCAACCTGGAAGCGCGTCGTCGTTACCTGGCGTTTGCAGGTTCCAGCGAAGCGGCGTGGCTGGGCAACTTTCGCGAGCTGTCCGCATCCATCACGCGTATGGCGACCCTGGCCGACAGTGGACGCATCAATGAAGCCCAGGTCGAAGAAGAAATCCAGCGCCTGCGTTACGCCTGGGGACTGTCTGAGCCCCATGTGCTGCTGCCTGCCGACCTGGACCTGTTTGACCAGTTGCAGCTCAAGGCTGTAATCGATGTTTGCCTGCAATCTGACAGTCTGTCAGACGCCGGCCGCCGCCTGTTCGGTGTATCACGCCAGGCCAAGGCACAACCCAATGACGCGGACCGTCTGCGTAAATACCTGGCGCGCTTTGCAATCGACTGGAAGCAGTTGAAGCCCTAGCCCGACGAACAGCCCCTCGATCACTGGATAGTCTGCGGTCCGTCACTGCTCATCAGTGATCGGGTTTAGCAGCCTGACGTCGATAGGCACACGGTTCACATCTGCGTTTATGGTGGCTATGCGCGGGGCACCTTCGGGTGCGCTGGTTTTCCTATTGACCGGTCTGCTAACCCGCGTACAGCTGCCACCCTCGTTTAGCAGCGTTGGCAGTAGCTCCTTTGCTCAATAGGAGTTGCAGAATGAATAAAGTCGTACCCGACCCACCCTTCGATCCCGCCAAAGACCGCGCCGCCTTCAACCGCGCCATCGACCACTATTTCCCAACCCAAGGCTTTCAATGCGTCAACGAAGACCTGAGCTTTGAAGATGCCCTGCTCTACACCGCCAGTTTGCTCGACAGTGCGTCGGCGACTGCATTGGATTGTGGGGAGCAACTGGAAAGCCCGGAGCGGGCGAAGACCTTGGCGGTGTGGCATTTGCTGGAAATTGCCAAAACCACTGTGGATCGCTCCATCAACTGCCTTAAACGCAGTTAAAAATGTGGGAGGGGGCTTGCCCCCGATGGCGGTGGATCAGTTAAGTAGATGTCAGCTGACACTCCGCTATCGGGGGCAAGCCCCCTCCCACATTTCGACCTTATGCGCCGCGAAAATCTGCGGCATTCAGCCCGAATCGACTCATCTTGTTGTACAACCCACCCCGCGATACGTTCAGTTGCCGGGCGGCCAGGCGGATGTTACCGCCGGTGCTTTTGAGTGCGGCGACGATGGCGTGCATTTCGTGGCTGCTCAGGTCCTGGGCGGGCTGAGGTTCGTGGTGGCGCAGCGTGGCGCGCGGTCTGGTTTCCTGAGGCAGATCGGCCGCCTGGATCAACTCGCCTGTCGCCAGGTTGGTGGCGCGCTCGATGCTGTTTTCCAGCTCGCGCACATTGCCCGGCCAGGCGTAGGCCGAGAGCAATTCCAGCGCCTCCGGGGCAAAGCCCTGCACCGCTTTACGCAGCGAACGAGCACAGCGTGTAAGGAAGTGCCGCGCCAGCAACGGGATGTCTTCACGGCGCATGCGCAACGGCGGTACGGTCAGGTTCAGTACGTTGAGGCGGTAGTAGAGGTCTTCACGGAACGCGCCTTCGGCCACCGCCTGGCTAAGGTTGCGGTGGGTCGCGGCGATGATGCGCACGTCCACCTGCCGTGAGTTTTTCGCGCCGACGCGGGTGATCTCGCCTTCCTGCAACACTCGCAGCAGGCTGACCTGAGCGTCGAAGGACATATCGCCAATCTCATCCAGAAAGATCGTACCGCCATCCGCCAGTTCAAACTTGCCCGCCGACCCGCCGCGGGCCGAGCCGGTGAATGCGCCTTCGACATGCCCGAACAGCTCGCTCTGCACCAGATCGCGTGGGATCGCGCCGCAGTTGACCGCCACGAACGGGCCGTTGGCGCGGTCGCTGGCGTTGTGGATGGCCTGGGCGAACAGTTCCTTGCCGGTGCCGCTTTCGCCGAGGATCAGGGTGGTGGATTCACTGCGACTGGCGATACGCCCCAGGTGCAGCGCGTCCTGGATCGCCCGCGACGTGCCCTGGATGGTGTCGAAGGTATAGCGGGCCTGGGTGCTGATGATGCGCCGGGTGATTTCGCGGATGCGGCGGTTCTCGCGCAGTGACACGATCACCCCGCCCTGCTCCAGCGGGCACACCGAGACCAGGCAGGCGAGCTGGCTGCGGTCGTGCAGGTGGAAGGTGAAATCGAGGTCACGCACCGGCTCACCGCCGCGTAGAAGAATGGCGTCACTCAACTCACTGCGGCCCAGGCGCTGGAACGGGCTGCCGATCAGTTCCAGCCCCACTCCGAACAGTTGCCGGGCATAACGGTTGAGCGCCTTGATGCAGCCACGCTCATCGAGCACCACCAGGCCCTCGTTGAGGACTTCGAGCACGGTTTGCTGCTCTTCCAACAGCGCTTGCAGAGCCATCTGGCGAGAGACCGCTTCGGCGGCGGCTTGCACGGTGCCGAGGGTGTGAAAGTGAAACCAGCCGGGCTCGGCAGTGAGGGTCAGCATCGCCAGGGTCTGGCCCTGGGCATTCCTGATCGGCGCGGCGGCGCAGTGCATGCGGCGTTGGCGCAGGCCACTGCCGAAGTTCTCCTCGGCCAGCACGTACACCAGGCGGTCTTCGGCCAGGGCCAGGCCGGTGCAGTTGGTGCCCTGGACTGATTCGAGCAGGCGACTGCCGACGGGGGTGATGTCCAGCCCGCAGAAATACAGGGTGATGCCGTCGGCGTCGGTGAGGTTGATATGGCCGCGAGGGTTGTAGGCCAACAAGCCGTGCATGACTTGCGCGGCGGCGGCGATCAGCACGCGGTGGCTGGCCAGGGTGGTCGCCAGCGTGTCGGCGGCGGCGAAGCGGTATTGGCTGTCCTGCGGGTCGATACCGGCATCGACACTGCGCCGCCACGAGTCCCAGATTACCTGGCGCACCTCGGCCGGGCGCTGCACCTGCCCAGCCAGGCACGCGCGCCACGCGTGTTCCAGCGCGGCAATGGGGCCGTCGTTCAGCGCCGCCGGCCCCAGGGCCGTCAGGTAGTCGAGGTCTTGCATGCTGAACGCCATGCTCATCGTGAGGTACTCATGTTCATGTTTTTGACATGTCAGTATAGGCATGTCATCAGAATGAACACATTTTGTTTATTGTATTTTATAAACTGTTAATTATCAGTCACTTATAAATTGGCATAACCTTTGCTCCTGCCCCTTTGCCAGTCAGGGCTGTCCTGCGGCCAACAATAAAAAGGGGTCATTTCATGAGTACACAGAACATCCGCCTGGGCTTGATCGGTGCTGGTCGCATGGGCAGCTTCCACGGCTTGACCGCTGCGCGACACATCCCCGGCGCGACCCTCGCCGCCATCGCCGACCCCACTCCCGGCCAAGCCGCACGCCTGGCGGCCGAACTGGGGGTGGACAAGGTCTACACCGACCCGCAGCAGTTGCTCGACGACCCGGACATCGACGGCGTCCTCATCGCCGCCCCCGCCCGCAGCCACGCCGAACTGGTGATCAGCGCCGCTCGCGCCGGCAAGGGGATCTTCTGCGAAAAACCCATGGCCATCACCCTCGACGAAGCCGACCGCGCCATTGCCGCCGCGGCCGATGCGCGCGTGCCGCTGCAGGTCGGTTTCAATCGGCGCTTCGCCAAGAGCTTCCGCACCGCCCACCTCGACGTGGCGGCCGGCCGCATCGGCACGCCGCAGCTGTTGCGCTCGCTGACCCGCGACCCGGCACTCAATAACCCGGCCAATTCGCCGCAATGGGTGATCTTCCTGGAAACCCTGATCCACGACTTCGACACCCTGCGCTACCTCAACCCCGGTGCCGAAGCGGTGCAGGTGTATGTGATGGCCGACGCACTGATCGCGCCGGAGTACAAAAGCAAAGGCTTCCTCGACACCGCCGTGGTCGCGATCCGCTTCGACAACGGCGCCATCGCCACCGCCGAGGCCAACTTCCAGGCAGTGTACGGCTACGACGTGCGCGGCGAAGTGTTCGGCAGCGCCGGCATGCTGAGCATGGGCAGCCTCAACGACTCCGATCTGGTGCGCTACCTGGCCCAGGGCATCCAGGCCGACACCCAGCGTATGGACACCGACCTGCTGCGCGACGCCTACATCGCCGAACTCAACCACTTTGTCGACTGCTTGCGCAGCGGCGCCAAGCCCATGGCCAGTGGTGAAGACGCGCGCGCCGCCCTGGCGATCGCCCGCGCCTGTATCGAGTCGTTCGAAACCGGCAAGGCCGTTGCCGTGCAGGGAGCCCGCTGATGAGCCCGTTCAAACTGGCGATCAGTGCCGAGATGGTGTTTCTCGACCTGCCCTTCATCGAGCGCGTGAAGCGCATCCACGCACTGGGTTTCAGCGCCGAGATCTGGAATTGGACCCACAAGGACATCAGCGCCCTCGCCGCCACCGGCGCCGATTTCACCTCGATGACCGGCTATATCAGCGGCAGCCTTACCGACCCCGACGGCATCCGCCAACTGCTCGACAGCGCGCGCGAATCCATCGGCGTCGCCGAGCGCCTGAACTGTCCCAGCCTCAACCTGCACGGCACCGGCCTGGGTGACCGCGGCCTGCCGGTGCGGCCCGTGAGCCAGACCACCGGGCGCATGTGGCTGAGCGCGTGCAAGACACTGGAAAAAATCGCGCGCCTGGGCGAAGACGCCGGCCGCGTGTTCCTGCTGGAAAACCTCAACACTGAGGTCGACCACCCCGGCGTTCCGTTCGCCCGCGCCGACGACACCCTGGCGCTGATCGAAGCGGTGGGCAGCCCGCACCTGAAGATGAACCTGGACCTGTACCACGCGCAGATCGGCGAAGGAAACCTGATCGAACTGATCCAGCGCGCAGGCAGCGCCATCGGCGAAATCCAGGTGGCCGACGTGCCTGGGCGCAAAGAGCCTGGCACCGGCGAAATCCACTACCCGGCCATTGCCAGGGCCCTGCACGCCATGGGCTACAACGGCGTGGTCGGCCTCGAAGGCTGGGCCAGCGGCGACAGTGAGTTGGCCCTGGAGCGTTTCCGTCAAGCGTTCACCCTATAACAATAAAAGGAACACCCTCATGCATCGCTATTCATTGCTTGTTGCTGCGTTTTTACTGCTGTTCAGCCAATGGACCTTCGCCGCGTATCGCATCGGCGTGAGCATCGCTCGGGTCGACGATAACTTCATGACCTACGTGCGCACCGGCCTGGAAAATGCCGCTAAACAACAGGACGTGCAGATCCAGTTCGAAGACGCCCAGGGCGACGTAGTGCGCCAGCTCAACCAGGTCGAAGGCTTTCTCAACCAAAAAGTCGACGCCGTGATCGTGCTGCCGGTGGACACCGCCGCCACCGCCAACATGACCCGCGCCGCCGTGGCAGCCAAGACGCCGCTGGTGTACGTCAACCGCCACCCGGATGAGCGTACGTTGCCCAAGGGCGTGGTCACCGTGGCGTCCAACGATATCGAGGCCGGGCAATTGCAGATGCGCTACCTCGCGGAAAAACTCGGCGGCAAAGGCCATGTGGCGATCATCATGGGCGACCTCGCGCAGAACGCCACCCATGACCGCACCGAAGGCGCCAAGCAGGTGCTCAAGGACTTTCCCGGCATCAAGGTGGTGGAGCAGCAAAGCGCCGAGTGGCAACGCAGCAAGGGCATGGACCTGACCAGCAACTGGTTGCTGGCGGGCACGCAGTTCGATGCCATCGTGGCCAACAACGATGAAATGGCGATTGGCGCGGCCATGGCCTTGCAACAGGCGGGCAAGGCCAAGGGTGAGATCGCGATTATCGGCATCGACGGCTTGCCCGACGGTTTGGCGGCAATCAAGCGTGGCATGCTCACCGCCTCGGTGTTCCAGGACCCCAAGGCCCAGGCCACTCAGGCAGTGCAGTCGGCGATCAAGATGATCAAGGGCGAGCCGATCGAGTCGGAGGTGTGGGTGCCGTTCGAGCTCATTAAGCCTGAACAGGTGGCGGTGTTCGAACAGCGCTACAAATAAATCGAAGATAAGGTGATCAAAATGTGGGAGGGGGCTTGCCCCCGATGGCAGTGGGTCAGTTGATACATCCGTGACTGATCCACCGCTATCGGGGGCAAGCCCCCTCCCACACTTGGATCTCAATCAGTCCAGGTCACTTGCGTCATGCCGCTCGGCCAACTGCTCATGGGGCTCGCCCGACACCCGATTCACCCGCCGCCCACGCTGCACCGCCGGCCGCGCTTCAATCGCCTCCGCCCAGCGCTGTACATGTTTGTACTCATGCACCGACAGAAACTCCGCGGCCCCATACAAGCGGCCTTTGACCAGCCCGCCGTACCACGGCCAGATGGCAATGTCGGCGATGGTGTATTCATCCCCGGCGATGTATTCGCTCACCGCCAGGCGCTGGTCAAGCACGTCCAGTTGGCGCTTGGTCTCCATGGCAAAACGGTTGATCGGGTATTCCATCTTGCTCGGTGCATAGGCATAGAAATGCCCGAAGCCACCGCCCAGGTAAGGCGCGCTGCCCATCTGCCAGAACAGCCACGACAAGCACTCCGCGCGGGCCGCTGGCTCGGTGGGGAAGAACGCGCCGAACTTCTCGGCCAGGTACTGCAGGATCGCGCCGGACTCGAACACGCGAATCGGCTGGGCGCCGCTGTGGTCCATCAAGGCCGGGATCTTGGAGTTCGGGTTGACCGCGACAAAGCCGCTGCCGAACTGGTCGCCATCGCCGATCTTGATCAGCCAGGCGTCGTACTCCGCGCCGCGGTGCCCCAGGGCCAGCAATTCTTCGAGCAGGATGGTGACCTTCTGCCCGTTGGGCGTGGCCAGGGAATACAACTGCAACGGGTGCTTGCCGATTGGCAGTGTCTTTTCATGGGTGGCGCCGGCAATCGGGCGGTTGATGCTGGCGAAGGTGCCGCCGCTTTCGGTGTCCCAGGTCCAGACTTTCGGGGGTACATACTCGGTCATGCTTACGACTCCAGCAGCGTTTGCGATCAGCGAAGCGCTTGAGACTAAACCAAAGACGGGTGGTGCGTCACACTCCCCGCCTCAGCGTGCCGGGGTACCTGCACACGCAGGGCGATCAACAACGCTGCCAGCAGCATCAAGCAACCCGCGCCCAGAAACACCCCGTCGATGCCGGTGGCACTGAACATCGCCCCCCCGCCAGCGGCACCCGCCGCGATTGCCGATTGCACCGAAGCGACCACCATGCCACCGGCACTTTCCGCCTGGTCCGGCACCGCACGTGCCACCCAGTTCGACCACGCTACCGGCACGCCGCCGAAGGCCATGCCCCACAGCGCCAGGAGCAACGCCTGGCCCGGCAGCGATGCCGGCAGCAGCACCAGGGCCAACGCAGCGACGCCCACCAGGACCGGCATCAACACCAGGGTTCCACGGGGATTGCGCACCAGCAACCACCCGGCCAGCAGCGTGCCGACAAAATTCGCCGCGCCAAACCCCAGCAGCATCAGTGCCAGCCCTTGGGGGCCGACCCCGGTGGTGCTTTCCAGGAACGGGCGAATGTAGGTAAACAGCGCGAAGTGCCCGGTGTGCACCAGCACGCAGCCGAACATGCCCACGGCAATGCCGGGGCGCAGCAGTACATCAAGCACGGTGCGCAGGCGTGCGGTGCCACGGGGTGCCAGGCGCGGCAGTGTGAACAGCTGGAACGCCAGGGTCACCACGCCAACGGCGGCGGCAGCGACAAACGCGCTGCGCCAGCCGTACAGGCCGCCGAGGTAGCTGCCCAACGGCACTGCGACGACAGTACCCAGCGCAATGCCGCTGAAGATGATCGACAGGGCACGGGGCAGCAACGCCGCCGGTACCAGGCGCATCGCAACCGCCGCCGCCATGCTCCAGAAACCGCCAAGGGCAATGCCCAGCAAGATGCGCATCAACAACAGCACCAACAGGCTGGACGAGAACGCCACCAGCAGGTTGGACGCAATCATCAGCGTGGAGAACCCCAACAGCACCAGGCGCCGGTCGATACCGCGCGTCAGGCCAGGCACCAGCAACCCGGCGAACAAGGCCACCACCGCCGTGACCGTGACCGCTTGCCCGGCCAACGCTTGGGACACGCCCAGGTCCAGGGCCATCGGCGTCAGCAGGCTGGCCGGCAGGTACTCCGCCGTGAGCAGGCCGAACACGCCCATCGCCAGGGAAAACACCGCCATCCACGCCGGCGTGGTCGGTTCTACCCTGCAATCGACAGGGGCATGGGACACACAATCATTCATCACAAGACATCCTCAGGCATTAGCGTGACGGCCAGTCTAGGTTCCGCTCCCTGGATGATCTATGATTCAAACCCTTGAGTTTTTGACCGAAACCCCGAATATGCCAACCGACAACGCGTTCGCCCTGTCCTCCGAACTGATCAATGAGCTGCTGCGCAGCATGCGCCTGCGCGGCGTGCAGTACCGGCGCATCCAGGCCGGGCCGGTGTTCGGTATCGGCTTTGCGGCCAAGCCGGGGCACGCGTATTTCCATTTTCTGGCCGCCGGCTGCGCGACCCTGCGCCTGCAGGACGGCAGCCTCTTTGAGTTGTCGGCCGGTAATGCGGTGTTCATCGCCCATGGTGGCGCCCACGCGTTGTTGTCCAAAGCGGACGACCCCGTGCAGGACATCGCCAGCTTCGACGCCGCACCGCTGGGCGATACCGTGTGTGCCGTGAATGCCTCGCCCGATGAGCCGCCCAGCACCCTGCTGTTCAGCGCCTGCATGGAGTTCGAGCTCGACAGCATCCAGGGCCTTGGCAACCTGATGCCGGCCTTGATGCTGATCGACGCCGGGGGCCAGCGTTACCCCGGCTTGATGCCGATCCTGGCGGTGATGGAACGCGAAGTCTCCAGTGCCCGCGTCGGTTATGCCGGCGTCCTCGCGCGCCTGGCCGATGTGGTGGCGGCGATGATCGTGCGGGGCTGGGTCGAATGCGCCTGCGCCAATGCATCGGGCCTCGCGGCCGCCTTGCGCGACACCCGGTTGGCGGGCGCCCTGCTCGCCCTGCACCAGCAACCGGGGCGCGATTGGAGCGTGGCCGAACTGGCGGCGCACTGTCATACCTCACGTTCGGTGTTCGCGGATCGTTTCCAGGCCACCCTGGGGGTACCACCGCTGCGTTACGTGACCGAACTGCGCATGCGCCTCGCCAGCCAGTGGCTGACCCTGGAGCGCCTGCCCATCGAAGAAGTGGCGTACCGACTCGGCTATACCTCCCAGGCGGCCTTCAGTCGCGCCTACAAACGCATCACCGGGCAACCGCCGGGCGCCAGCCGCCACGGCTTCAGGAGCCCGGCATGAACGCCGGGCTGGAAGACATCCTCGCCGAGCACCTGCACGTGGTGTTCTGCGGCATCAACCCCGGCAAGGGTTCCGCTGCCCTCGGCCTGCACTTCGCCAACCGCAGCAACCGCTTCTGGCGCACCCTGCACCTGGCCGGTTTCACCCCCCATGAAATCCGCCCCGAGCACGGCCGCACGCTGTTGCACTACCACTGCGGCCTGACCACGTTGGTGGAACGCCCCACGGCCAGCGCGGGTGAACTGGCGCGACATGAGTTCACACAGGCGGCGGCGGGCTTCGAACAGAAGATCCGCCACTACGCGCCGCGCTTCGTGGCGTTTCTCGGCAAGTCCGGCTACAGCGCGTTAAGCGGCCAGCGCGAGATCGGCTGGGGCTTGCAGCCAAAGGTGTTGGGCGGTGCGTCAGTGTGGGTACTGCCCAACCCCAGCGGGCGCAACCTGGCGTTCAGCCTGGAGCAGTTGGTGCAGGCGTATCAACAATTGCGCCGGGCGACCGAGTGCCCTTAATCTCTTGAGCTCGTCACCCTGATAGCAATGGAGGCTTCATGAAACTGATCGGCATGCTGGACTCGCCTTACGTACGCCGCGTGGCAATTTCCCTGGATTTGTACGGGGTGGATTTTGAGCATGAACCCTTGTCCGTGTTCCGCACCTTCAACGAATTTGCGCAGATCAACCCGGTGGTCAAGGCGCCTACCCTGGTGCTGGACGATGGTACGGTGTTGATGGACTCCAGCCTGATCCTGGACTACCTCGAAGCCTTGGCCCCGACTGACAGGAAGCTGCTGCCCCAACAACCGGCGGCGCTTGCCAAGGACTTGCACGTTCTGGGACTGGCGCTGGCAGCCTGTGAGAAGAGCGTGCAGATCGTCTACGAACACAACCTGCGCCCGGCCGAGAAACTGCATGCACCCTGGCTTGAGCGCGTGACCGGCCAATTGCTCGCGGCCTATGCGTTGCTGGACAAGCAAGTGGGCAACAGCGAAGCACTGACCCAGGCCTCGATTACCGCGGCGGTTGCCTGGTCGTTCAGCCAGTTCACCGTGGCATCAGTGGTCAAGGCGGATGCGTTTCCTAATCTGCAACGGCATGCCGAGCGGCTGGAGCAGCATCCGGCGTTCAAGCGTTACCCGATTGAATAAGCGATGCAGTTCAAATGAGAGAGGAGGCCTGCCCCCGATGGCGGTGGTCAGTGACGGACGAACTGACTGATACACCGCAATCGGGGGCAAGCCCCCTCCCACATTTTGATCTCCATACACCCCATCAAACCGGCGCTGTTGCCCAAGGCGGTGGATGCCAAGGATCTGCAGACCCGCCGACATTGAAGGCTTGCACAGTCCAAATGTGGGAGGGGGGCTTACCCCCCGATGGCGGTGGGTCAGTGACGGACGAACTGACTGATACCCCGCCATCGGGGGCAAGCCCCCTCCCACATTTTGATCTCTATACACCCCGTCAAACCGGCGCTGTTGCCAAAGGCGGTGGATGCCAAGGATCTGCAGACCTGCCGACATTGAAGGCTTGCACAGTCCAAATGTGGGAGGGGGGCTTACCCCCCGAT
>NZ_JBMDIS010000084.1:0-27613 GCF_057808775.1 Pseudomonas sp. FG86
CTGGTTTTGGGGCTGCTGCGCAGCCCAACGCGGGGCAAGCCCGCTCGCCACAGTTTTGAAGAGGACTGATCCCGATGCCCGCCACCACTTCCCGTCTTGTCTACCGTCAGCCACTGCCAGGGGACGTGCAGCGATTGTTTGCGATCTTCGGCGACTCCCAAACCAACCTCTTCAATCCCGCCGGGCCCATGCCCAGCCTGTCCGCTGCCCAACACCTGCTCGACCACTGGATCGCACAGTGGGCCACCCACGGCTATGGCTGGTGGGCGATTGCCCATCGGCAAGCCCCGGAGCACATCATCGGCTTCGGCGGTATTGCGCCGCTCAACTACCTCACGCAACCGCGCATCAACCTAGGCTATCGCTTCGCCGTGGAAGCCTGGGGGCAGGGCTATGCCACAGAGTTGGCACGCGATGCCCTGGCGCTGGCGTTTGACACCCTCGGTTTACCGGAGGTGTTCGGCCTGGTGCGGCCCGACCACGCGGCGTCGATCCGTGTGCTGGAGAAGGTCGGCATGCAGCCATTCGGTGTGCTCGATGATGTGCCCGGCAAAGCGCCGAGCCGGGTGATGCGCGTTTGTTGTCCTACAACATAGCTGCGTTGACGTTTTTCACCCCCCGCGCGATAGCCCACCAAAGCCTCAATATTTCACATTGACAGCGGAAAGGCAGCCCGATATAAAAGCCACAGTTGTACGACGACATATGACGTTACATGTGTCCTACCTAACAAAAATAAAAAGTGATGCCATGAACTTGATCGAGCCCATCAACGCCCAGCGCGTTGGCCAAGCTGTAGGCAACTATCGCTGGACCATCTGCGCGATGCTGTTCTTCGCCACCACCGTCAATTACCTCGACCGCCAGGTGCTCAGCCTGTTGGCGCCGCAGTTGTCCACGCAATTCGGCTGGAGCAACACCGACTACGCCAACATTGCGGCGGTGTTTCAGTTTGTCTATGCGATTTCCATGCTGTTTGCCGGGCGGTTCGTCGACAAGATCGGCACCAAGGCGGCGTACGTGATCGCGATTGCGATCTGGTCCACCGGCGCCATCATGCATGCGTTCTCGGTACCGATGGGTGAGGGGATTGCTGCCGTGAGCGGGGCGATCGGCCTGGCGGCGATCCCGGTCTCCATCGCCGGCTTCATGCTGTCTCGCGCGGTATTGGCGATTGGCGAAGCGGGTAACTTTCCGATTGCGATCAAGGCCACTGCCGAGTATTTCCCAAAGAAAGAGCGCTCCCTGGCCACCGGCATTTTCAACTCGGGCGCCAACGTCGGCGCGATCCTGGCACCGATTTGCGTGCCGCTGATCGCCGGGATGTGGGGGTGGGAAGCGGCCTTTATGGTCATCGGCATGCTCGGCTTCGTCTGGGTCGCGGTGTGGGCAGCGGTCTACGAAAAGCCGGAGCAGCAAAAACGCCTGTCTGCCGAGGAGCTGGCGTACATTCGCAGCGACCAGACGGTGCAGCCATTCCCCCCGGCAATGGCGGGCGCGGTCGAGAAGAAAGTCTCATGGTTCAAGTTGCTCACCTACCGCCAGACCTGGGCGTTTGCCTTTGGCAAGTTCATGACCGACGGCGTGTGGTGGTTCTTCCTGTTCTGGTTGCCCACCTACCTGTCGGCGCAATACGGCATGAAAGGCGCCGATATCGTCATGCCGCTGGCGGTGCTGTACAGCATGACCATGGTCGGCAGCATCGGCGGCGGCTGGTTTCCCAGCTACTTCATGGCCCGTGGCGACGCGCCCTATGACGGGCGGATGAAAGCCATGCTGGTGATCGCGTTGTTCCCGCTGGTGGTATTGCTGGCACAGCCCCTGGGCTATATCAGCTTCTGGGTGCCGGTGTTGTTGATTGGTGTGGGCGCCTCGGCGCACCAGGCGTGGTCGTGCAATATCTTCACCACCGTGTCCGACATGTTCCCGCAGAAAACCGTGGCGTCGGTGGTCGGCATTGGCGGCATGGCCGGTGGCCTGGGCGGGGTGGTGATGACCAAGATCGGGGGCTGGGTGTTCGATTACTACAAGTCCATCGGCGATATCCACACTGGCTACATGATCATGTTCGCGATCTGCGCGCTGGCTTACCTGGTGGCCTGGAGCGTGATGAAGACGCTGGTGCCGCGCCACAAGGAAATCACCGACCTGTAAAAGGGCCAGGGCCTGGGTTCTCCAGGCCCTTTTTTACAGTGCGCGGGCCCAGGTCTGGCTGACCAGGGCCTTGCCAAAACTGAGGGTAGGTTCCTCTTCCTCCAGCTCGAAACCGGCTTTCTGGTAGAGCCTGCGCGCATCGGTCAGCGCGCTCATGGTCCACAACATCATGCGCGTGTAGCCGGCATCGCGGGCAAAGCGCAGGCATTCATCGACCAGGCGCTGGCCGATACCCAGGCCCCTGGCGCTGGCGTCGACGTAGAGCATGCGCAGTTGGGCGGTGCTGTCGTCATGACGCACCACGAATACCGAACCCACCACCGCGCCATCCTTTTCGGCGATCCAGCAGCGCTCACGCGTTGGGTCGAACTCGCGCAGGTACTTGGCGACGATCTCCGCCACCAGTGCTTCGAACTCCCAGTTCCATTGGTATTCCCGCGCATACAAGGCCGATTGCTGCTGCACCACCAGGCCCATATCGCCTGGCTGCGGGTCACGCAGCAGGTAGCTCGGCGGGGTGCCTTGCAACAAGGATTGAATGCGCTGCATGGCGGCGGTCAGTTGCTGTTGTTGTGGCTCAGGCAGGGCTTGCAGCAGGGCAATGACTTCGTCCTGGGTCCGTTGCTCCAGGGGTGCCAGCACGGAGCGGCCTTGTTCGGTGAGGTGCAATTGCACCGCGCGCGCATCGGTGGGTGAGCGGAGCTTTTGGATCAAGCCTTGCTTTTCGAAACCGCTGGTCAACCGGCTCAGGTAGCCCGCATCCAGGCTGAGCATCTGGCACAGGTCGGCGCTGGTCAGGTCGCCGCGCGACGACAGCTCATACAGCACCCGGATCTCGGTGAGGGAATAGTCGCTTTGCAGCAGGTGCTCCTGCAGTACGCCGATCTGGTGGGTATAGAAACGATTGAAGCCGCGCACGATGCCGGCGCGTTCGACAAGCAAGGATGTGGACATGGCGCATGCTCTTATGGTTGCCTGAGTCAATAATATTGTTGCTTCAGGCAACCATGTCAAACACTTTAAAGAACGAAGCTCATCAGGGCGGTCACACCGGCTTCTCACGTGGGCCCGTGGTGTGATGAGGCGCTTTTTACTCCTGACATTTTCTGGCAGGACGCTCTGCTAAGCTGCTGCACATTTTTCCTTTTGCCGGCGGGATCAACGTGTCGCGTACCACTCGTCTACTGTCTTTGCTCCAGGCCCTGCGAGGCAAGAAACGCCCGGTGACCGCGGCTGTGCTCGCCGCACAGTTGGAGGTGTCCGAGCGCACCTTGTATCGCGATATCGCCGCTTTGACTGCCTTGGGCGCGCCGATCTTCGGGGAGGCGGGCGTCGGGTATGTGTTGCGCAGTGGCTTGTTTCTACCGCCCTTGATGCTGAACGCCGAGGAAACCGAAGCCATCGTGCTCGGCCTGCGTTATGTGGATCAGCGTGGCGATGATGTGCTCAGCCGCGCCGCGGCCAACGCCCTGGCAAAAATTGCCGATGTGCTGGACCCCGCCGCCCAGGAGGCGTTGCGTAACCCGACGCTGCTGCCGGGGCCGCCAGGGTTTGGTTATCCGGAAAACCGCGTACCGTTGAATGTGTTTCGCGAGGCTATTCGCAACCAGGCCAAGCTGCATATCGATTACGCGGATGCCAGCCAGACCCAGAGTCAACGCCTGATCTGGCCTTTAGCCCTGGGTTTTCTCAATGAGGTGCGGGTGATCGTGGCCTGGTGCGAACTGCGGGGCGCGTATCGCACCTTTCGGACCGACCGTGTCGCCACCGCGCAAGCCTGTGGCGAGCGCTACCCGGGGCGACGCAGTGACTGGCTGCGCGCCTGGCGTAAATTGCTGGAACAGAATGACACCGGGCCATTCACTCCTGACAAAAACTGACACGACCCTGGCTTAGCATGGCCCCACAACCACTCAGAAGGAGCTGTGCCATGTCCGGTCACCATTCACTGCTGGCCCCGGCCATCGTTGCCTATCTCGCCGCGACCAACAGCGGTGACACCTCGACCGTCGCCGATTGTTTTGCCGACGATGCCCACGTGTTCGATGAGGGCGAGCATCAGGTCGGTCCTGCTGCCATCGCCCGCTGGATGGAAGACACGGGGCGGCGCTACGAGCCGCGGGTCGAGGTGCTCAACGTACAGCACCGCACCGGCAAGGTGCTGGTCAGCAACAGTGTCTCGGGCAATTTCCCCGGTAGCCCGCTGGCGTTGCGCTACACCTTTCGCCTGAACGAGCAGGGCAAGATTTCACGGCTGGATATCTCTGTGTAAGTCATACTGGCGCGCATGACTTTCGACTCGCCTCTCGCCGCTTATCAACATGCCATCGCCCAGCAGGGCTTCGTTGCCGATGACGCCCAGCGCCAGGCAGTGGATGCCCTGCAAGCCTGTCACGAAGCCCTGCACCGGGGCCACCCACCGATCACCGGGGTGTATCTATGGGGGCCGGTGGGCCGGGGCAAAACCTGGTTGATGGACCAGTTCTACCACAGCCTGCGTGTACCCGCGCGGCGCCAGCATTTCCATCACTTCATGGGCTGGGTGCATCAGCGCTTGTTCCAGCTCTCCGGCATCCCCGACCCGTTGCAGGCCCTGGCCCGTGAACTGGGCCGGGAGGTGCGGGTGCTGTGCTTCGACGAGTTATTCGTCAGCGACATTGGTGATGCGATCATCCTTGGCCGCCTGTTCCAGGTCATGTTCGAGGAGGGGGTGGTCATGGTCTGCACCTCAAACCAGCCGCCCGACCAACTGTATGCAGACGGTTTCAATCGTGAGCGTTTCCTGCCAGGTATCGAGGCCATCAAACAGCATATGCGCGTGGTGGCGGTGGACGGTGGCGAGGATCATCGACTGCATCCGGGTGTGGGTGTGCAGCGTTATTGGGTCAACCAACCGGAGGCGTTGGCCACGCTGTTCAAACAACTGAGCCAGGGGCAACGGGTGAGCAGTGGGGCGGTCAGCGTTGGGCACCGCTCGATTGTGGCTGTGCAGGCCAGTGACACCGTGCTGTGGTGCCGCTATGCCGACCTGTGCGAACAACCCCTGGCCGCCATGGACTTCATGCTGCTGTGCGACCGTTTCAAAGCGATTTTGCTGGGGGAGGTGCCCAACCTCAGTGCGCAAAGGCGCCCGGGCCGGATTGCCCGTGGCACCGAGGACGCTGCCCAGCGCGTGGTGGCCGGGGATCGCGAATTGCCTGAGCTCTCGGTACACGATGACAGCGTGCGCAGATTTATCGCGCTGGTGGATGAATGCTACGACCGCAAGGTGCCGTTATTCATCGAAGCCAAGGTCCCGTTGGCAAGCCTCTACACGGAAGGCTACCTGGAGTTTCCGTTCCGTCGCACCCTGAGCCGATTGCAGGAAATGCAATTACAGCGTTTTGGCGTATGAGCGTACGAAAAAGGCCCTGGAATGACCTGGCAACCTATTTTGATCGGCATAACCTTCGCGTTTTCAGGCAGGTATTTGTAGTTAATCTCCTTCATCTATTACTGGCGCCATGCTTACAATCGTGCCCTTCGGAGGGAGCTGAATTCCCTTTTTTGTTTTTGATTGAGGAAGGAAATGGACACCCCTGACATTCTGGTGCTGCAAGCCAGCTACACCAATCCCGTGCATGCCGATGCCATTGGTCGTGTGCTCAACCACTATGCAGAAGACCCTATGGGGGGCGGGCACAGCCTGCCGTCGGACTTGCTGCGCCAACTCCCGGCGGAACTGGCGAAACGCCCCCATGCTTTTAGCGTGTTGGCGTTTGTCGGTGGCGAACCGGCCGGGTTGGTGAACTGTTTTGAAGGGTTTTCCACGTTCGCCTGCCGTCCATTGGTCAATGTTCACGACGTGGTGGTGATGAATCCATTTCGTGGCCTGGGGCTGAGCCAGAAGATGCTGCACAAGGTCGAGGAAATCGCTCGCCAGCGCGGCTGCTGCAAGATCACCCTGGAAGTGCTGGAGGGCAATGCCGTGGCCCAGTCGGCCTACCGCAAGTTCGGTTTTGACGACTCGGTGTTCGATCCGGCCCATGGGCGCATGTTGTTCTGGAACAAGCCGCTGTAATAAATAACCGGCGAAAAAAAAGGCGCCATCAAATGGCGCCTATTAAACCTTTGCCAACGGAGCGGAATGGCACAGGGTGTTGCGGATTAAGTCAGCGTTAATTAACTCTTTGATTGTGGCTCGGCCGTTTTTTGTTCGGCAGAGTCGATTTTTAATGTCTTGCCGTCGGCGACTTCCGTTTGTTCGGCGGTGCCGTGGAGTTTTTGCTGGACGAAACTGAAGTCGTTGTAAAACGCCTTCGAACGCTCTGAGCCGCCTTCTGCGAATGCGGCGGCGGAGGTCAGGGTCATCAGGCTGGCAAGCATCAGGGTGGAGAGTTTCATGGCAGTGTTCCCGTTAAGAGTGATCGGTATCCGCTCTGTCCTTGATCAGATTCATGGGGCGAGTGTGGAGTGATCTTATTAAGTGGGAATTAACGCGGAACTGCTCCCGAAGTTAACATTTTCGTTAACTTCGGGTTAAAAAGTCTTACAGTCTCCAGTCCAATGCCAAGGTGATCGAGCGGGGTTCGCCCCAATACACGCCATTATAAAAGCCGACGCGCTCGTAATATTTTTCATCAAATAAATTGTTGACGTTAACTGACGCCGAAACATGTTCGTCGAATTGATAGCGAGACATCAGATTGACCACGGTATAAGCCTGCTGTGTGATCTTCGTTGATTCGGTGATCAGGTAGCCGTCCGCGTCGCGACCGCCGATCGGACGGTCGGCAAATGCGTAGAAGTCGCTTTGCCAGTTCACCGCACCGCCCACCGTCAATCCGCGCCATTCGCCCGGCAGGCGATAGGTGCTGGACAGCTTCAACAGGTTCATCGGCTGGTCAGTATTGCTGCGCTGTTTGTCGCCGTTGAGCGAATGGGTGTAGGTGTAGCCCGCCGTGAGGTTCCAGTCCGGCATGACCTCGCCCGACACTTCAACTTCAAAGCCTTGCACCTGGTTGCCCTTGCCGCCGGATGTGTAGAACTGCTCGCCCGTTTCCCGGTCGGGCTCGGCGCTGTTGTCCAACTCGGCCACGTTGTCCTGGGTACTCCAGAAGTAGGCGGCGGCCAGGTTCAAGCGCTCGTCCAGCAGGCTGCCCTTGAGGCCCACCTCGTAATTGCTGCCCACCACCGGCTCCAGGTACTTGCGGCTGGCGTCGCGCTCATCCTGTGGGTTGAAGATATCGGTGTAGCTGGCGTAAAGCGTGTACTGCGAGGTGATGTCGTAGAGCAGCCCCGCATACGGGGTCAGCATGTCGTTGTGAGTCTGACGGGTCTTGGGGGCTCGGGTCAGTTGGTTGTTGGCATCGTATTCTGGCGCGACGCTTTCGATTTCCCAACTGCCATAGCGGCTGCCCAGCACGGCGTGCAACTTGTCGGTCAGGCTCAGGCGAGTGGCCAGGTAGCCGGCTTTCTGCTGTTTGCTGGAGTGGGAGCCTTTGAGCCCGGTGGTGCGGTCGGGAAATTTGGCGATACCGCCCATGTGTTGCCAATCAGGGATGGTGACGTAATCGGCGGGAGAGCGATTGCGTTGGAAGGGCGAAGTGTCGCGCTGCTGCGACTCGCCATATCCCACCATCAATTCATGCTCGCGGCCCAGCAGCGAATAGGCGCCGGCCAGGTTGAAATCCACCACGTCCATTTTCGAGGTGCCGACCATCTGGTTGGTCCAGGCGGTCATGCCGCTGCCATCGGCATTAGGGAATCCCGCGCCACCGTAATACACCTTGCCATCGGTGTCGCTCTGGCGGTGGGTGTAGGCGGCCTTGAGGCGCCAGTCGGCGGACAGCTTGTGATCGATGGATGCGAAGGTGGTCTGGTCCTTCAGTGGCCAGGAACTCCAATCGGCGGCCATATTGGCCGAGCGTGGCAGCCGAGCTTTACCACCGTCACTGTTCCAGTAAGGCAGGGTGCCCCAGGAGGTACCTTGCACATGCTTGTTCTGATAATCGAACCCGACCGCCACCACGGTATCGTCCGTCAAATCAGCCTCGAGGATCCCGTAGCCCACTTCCCGTTGCAGCGCGTAATTGTCGCGAAAGGATTGGCTGTCGCGGTAGGCCATGACGCTACGCCCGCGCAGGCGACCCTCAAAGCCCAGCGGACCGCCGACGTCCAGGTAGTTGTAGTAATTGTCATGGCTGGCGCCGCTGGCACCGGCCCTGGCCTGCCATTGCGCGGTCGGGCGCTTGCGGATCATGTTCACGGTGGCTGAGGGATCGCCCGCGCCGGTGGTCAAGCCGGTGGCGCCGCGTACCACTTCGATACGGTCGTAAATGATGGTGTCGGCGTCGGACTTCATGCGCCCGAACGTGTTGAGCATGCCATCCACCTGGAAATTATTGATGGAATAGCCCCGGGAGGAATAACCGGCACGGTCGGAATCCAGGTGCTGCACCGTGACCCCGGTGGTCTGGCGCAGGGCGTCGGTCAGGGTATTGAGATTGAAGTCATCCATTTGCTGGCGGGTGATCACCGAAATGGATTGAGGGGTTTCCTTGATCGATAGGTTCAGCCGCGTGGCGGTGCTCATCGAACCGGTGGTGTAGGCCCCGGTGTGCTCGGTAGTGGCCCCCAGGCCTTCGGCGGTGACGCGGGTGCTGCCCAGCTCCAACGCGGTGGCGGGCGTTTGCTCGGGGTCGTTTTCAGCCAGCAGGTCGGGGCTCAGTACGATACTGAACAGGCCGAGGGTGACGGTCATGGAACGGGTGAGAGGCGCGAACATCGCGGAAGACTCCTTGTCGTCTTTGAAGCCTTCTCAGTAAGAAAAGGCCTTGGCTCAAAGACGAAAGGAGGCGTGAAACTTTAGGCTTAAACGAGAATGATTGTTATCGTCGCTTGGGCGACGCTGGTGGTCACTTCGCTACGACTTCTGCCCCGTCAGCTTTCTTTGGCTTGATCAGGCTGAAGTCGATCAAGGCTTTCTGCTGGCGCTCGTAAGGGTTGCCGATCAGCAGCGGGCGCGGCTTGAAACTGTCGCTGACCAGGCTTTTGCTGCGGTCCAGCTCGTCGAAACTCAGCCCGGCCAGGTCTGCCCAGGTATGAATCAACTGCGAGCTGCTATAGGGGCGCTGCAGGTCGCCGGCAAAACTCCAGTTGTGGGTTTCGCGCCACTTGGGAGAGGCGTAGGCCATGAACGGGATGGTGTACATCGGTGCGGTGGGTTTGCCTTCGTTGCGCCCCAGGGTGCTGTGGCCGGCGGAGTCGAAGACGTCTTCACCGTGGTCGGACAGGTACAGCAAGAAGCCGTTGGGGTCGGTCTTGGCGTAGCTCTTGATCAGGCTGGAGACTACGAAGTCGTTGTACAGCACGGCGTTGTCATAGCTGTTGTAGGTGGGCAGCTGGGCGTCGCTGATGCCTGCCGGAACCCCCTGGCGATCGGTGAATTTGTCGAAGGTCGGCGGATAACGGTACTGATAGCTCATGTGCGTGCCCAGCAGGTGCACCACGATGAACTTGCGCTCGGCCGGGTCGGCCATGGCCTTGGCGAATGGCTCCAGTACGTCGCCGTCATACTGGCGGGCGTTCTGGTTGCGGTTGTTGTTGAGGTACACCTGCTCGTCGGCCTGTTCGGAAAAGGTCGTGAGCATGGTGTTGCGCTTGGTCATGGTCTGCTGGTTGGTGATCCAGTAGGTCTTGTAGCCCGCCTGTTTCATCATGCTGACGATCGACGGCGTCTTGAGGTACAGGTCCGGGTTTTCTTCGTCGGCGAAGGTCAGCACCTGTTGCAGCGCTTCGATGGTGTAGGGGCGCGGGGTGATGACGTTGTCGAATACCGCCAGTTGGTCGCGCAGCTTGTCCAGCTCGGGCGTGGTGTTGCGCGGGTAGCCATAGAGGCTCATGCGCTGGCGGTTGGTGGACTCGCCGATCACCAATACCAGGGTCGACGGTTGGTTGGCCATGCTGTCCTTGAGGTTCTTCAAGGGCGGAATCTGGCTGGCGCTGCTGAGCATGCCCTGCATGTTGTCGAGCTGCTCGGTGTAGCGACGATAGGCCACGATCATCTGCCACGGCACGGCCGGTTCGACGCGGGTTTCAAAGCGGTCGATGGCCTGTTCCATGTTGTCGCTCGTGGCGATCTGCTTGACCAGCGGGTAGCCCACGACGGCCAGCACAATTGCCGTCGCCGCCAGTATCGATTGACCACGGGGCAGGTACACCGGGCGCAGGCGCGTCCACAGGAACACGGCCAGGGCGGTATGGGCGATGAACGCCAGCACGATCCACCAGGCAAAATATTGGGTCGCGTATTCACCGGCTTCAGAGATGTTCGACTCGAACATGATGAAGATGACGCTTTGGGAGAATTCCTGCTGGTAGATGAAGAAATAACCCAGGCTGGCCATGGAACAGGCCCACAGCACCACACCGATCAACGCGGCGAGCAGGCGGGTGCGGCGCGGGAATAACAACATCGGCGCGAGCCACAGTGCGCTCATGAAGAAGGCTTGGCGAAAGCCGCTGAAACCGGAGGTGCCGGTCAGTTGTATGAGGAGTTGGGTAATACCCGAGAAGTACCAGAAAAACAGAAATAACCAGCCAAGGCCGGCCCAATCAAAGCCTTTCGCAGACTTGGTGCTGCGTTTGAACATCGCCATCCAGCGCTCCAGCAAACTTAAATTCAATCATCGGGTAGCAATATCCGCACGGGTTTTGATCCGCAGACCGGATATTCATCCGGCGCAGTATCGACAGTCGTGTGTGAAAAGTTTGTGAGTTTAAGACGCGGTGTTTGCCCCTCTCGAGCCCGGTACTGATCCAGGCGCCGCGGGCTGATCTGCCGCGTTTCGCGGTGAGGCTCGACATTTGGGCGTGGACGGATAAGACCGCCCGCTGCAAAGGGCCGGAATTGATCGAGGGATTCGAACGGCGGGTGGAGAAGCGCTTCCACTCAGGGCGCCGGGGTGTGAGGACCTTGGGCAAAGGGCATTTGAAGTTGGCGGGCCTCAGGTACGAGACCGGTTGTGACGACCAACTTCGCGAAGCGCAGAGCCGATGGCGGTTATCGCCAGCAGTGGTATCCGGGAGCGAGAGGCACAGCGGTTTTTACCCCTGTATGCCCGCTGGGCTCAGCCGTGGGCGGGGGCTGCCAGTGCGACGGCGCTGGGGCCTTGCAATTGCATCTGCAACTGCGCGACTTGCATCAGCAGTTGATCGCGTTCGTCCTTCAGTTGGCGCAACTCATCGCGGCGGATGGTGACGTAGAGGGTCTGTGCCGGGCGGTTCATCTGTGCTGTGCTCATTGCTTACCTCGCAAATAGCCGGTAGATCGCGACGCCAGAACGCTTGATTCGAGGTTCTCGGCATCAGTCGGAAGCAATTCTGAATTCTTTTTCGTATCAAGGGAACTTTTTTATTTTTGATGGTCGTGTGACTTTTGTCGGCGTGATGGTGAAACGATGGCTACTTTTTTGTCATGAAACTACCGCCATCCGCGCTGGACTAACCCTCAATAGCTTCATTGCGCTATAAACTAGGCACACATTTTTTGAGTAGTTAGGAGCATCAGCACATGCAACTGGGGATTATCGGACTAGGCCGCATGGGCGGGAATATTGCACGGCGCCTGATGCTCAATGGGCATACCACCGTTGTTTACGACCGTAACGAAGCATTTGTCAAAGGCTTGAGCGAGGAGGGCGCCACCGGCGTCGCCGACTTGAAAGCCCTGGTTGCCGGGCTGCAAAAGCCTCGCGCCGTTTGGGTCATGTTGCCGGCAGGCGACCCCACTGAAAACACCATCAATGAGTTGAGCGAACTGCTGGAAGACGGTGATGTGATCATCGACGGCGGCAACACCAACTATAAGGACGATGTTCGTCGCGCCAAGACGTTGTCGGAAAAAGGCCTGCACTATGTCGACGTCGGCACGTCCGGCGGCGTCTGGGGGCTGGAGCGCGGTTACTGCATGATGATCGGTGGCGACACCGAGACCGTGCAGCGACTCGACCCGATCTTCGCCAGCCTGGCGCCGGGCCTGGGCAATATCCCGCGCACCAAGGACCGCTCCGCTGCCGCTGACCCCCGCGCCGAGCATGGCTATATCCATGCGGGCCCTGCGGGTTCCGGGCACTTCGTCAAGATGATCCACAACGGCATCGAGTACGGGATGATGCAGGCGTTTGCCGAAGGGTTTGACATTCTCAAGACCAAGAACTCGGAAAACCTGCCGCAAGACCAGCGCTTTGACCTGAACGTTGCCGATATCGCCGAAGTCTGGCGCCGTGGCAGCGTGGTGTCGTCCTGGTTGCTGGACCTGACCGCCGATGCCCTGGCCACCGACCCGAAACTCGACGGCTACTCCGGCTCCGTTGCCGACAGTGGCGAAGGCCGCTGGACCATCGAGGCCGCCATGGAGCAAGCCGTGCCGGTGCCGGTGCTGTCCACGTCGCTGTTCGCGCGTTTCCGTTCCCGCCAGCAGAGCACCTACGGTGACAAGATGCTGTCTGCCATGCGCTTTGGCTTTGGTGGTCATGTGGAGACTTCCAAAAAATGACCGCCAACGGCAAAAAAACCAAGGCCGAACCCGCTCCTCCCACCACCCTGTTTCTGTTTGGCGCCCACGGCGACCTGGTCAAGCGCCTGCTCATGCCGGCGCTGTACAACCTCAGCCGTGACGGCCTGCTGGGCGATGGCCTGCGCATTGTCGGCGTTGATCACAACGCCATCAGCGATGCCGACTTCGCCAAGAAACTCGAGGACTTCATTCGCACCGAAGCTGCCGGGAAGGTCAGGGGTAACGCCGACAATGCCCTGGACCCAAAACTGTGGGCGCAACTGGCCAAGGGCATCAGCTACGTCGAGGGCGACTTCCTCGACGACAGCACCTACGCCGACATCGGCAAGAAGATCGCCGACAGTGGCACCGGCAACGCGGTGTTCTACCTGGCCACCGCGCCGCGCTTCTTCAGTGAAGTGGTGCAGCGCCTGGGCAGTGCCGGCTTGTTGACGGAAACCGATGACAGCTTCCGCCGCGTGGTGATCGAAAAGCCCTTTGGCTCTGACCTGGCCACTGCCGAAGCGCTGAATGCCAGCCTGCTCAAAGTGATGAGCGAGAAGCAGATCTATCGCATCGACCATTACCTGGGCAAGGAGACGGTGCAGAACATCTTGATCAGTCGTTTCTCCAACGTGCTGTTCGAAGCGTTCTGGAACAACCATTACATCGACCACGTGCAGATCACCGCGGCGGAAACGGTGGGCGTGGAAACCCGGGGTAATTTCTTCGAAAAAACCGGCACCTTGCGCGATATGGTGCCCAACCATCTGTTCCAGTTGCTGGCGATGGTGGCCATGGAGCCACCGGCGGCGTTTGGCGCCGATGCAGTACGGGGCGAGAAGGCCAAGGTGATCGGGGCTGTACGCCCCTGGTCCCTGGAAGATGCGCGGGCCAATTCGGTGCGCGGGCAATACACCGCCGGTGAGATCGGTGGCAAGGCGCTGCCCGGCTACCGCGAGGAAGCCAACGTGGCGCCCGACAGCAGCACCGAGACGTTTGTCGCCCTCAAGGTGATGATCGACAACTGGCGTTGGGTCGGTGTGCCGTTCTACCTGCGTACCGGCAAGCGCATGAGCATTCGCGACACCGAGATCGTGATCTGCTTCAAGCCGGCGCCGTATGCACAGTTTCGCGATACCGAGGTCGATGAGCTCAAGCCCACCTACCTGAAGATCCAGATCCAGCCCAATGAAGGCATGTGGTTCGACCTGCTGGCTAAAAGGCCCGGGCCGACATTGGACATGGCCAATATCGAGTTGGGTTTTGCCTACGAGGACTTCTTCGAGATGCAACCGTCGACCGGTTACGAAACCTTGATCTACGACTGCATGACCGGAGACCAGACCTTGTTCCAGCGCGCCGACAACATCGAAAACGGCTGGCGTGCGGTGCAGCCGTTTCTCGATGCGTGGAAAGAGGACGACGGGATCCAGGCCTACAAGGCCGGTGAAGATGGTCCGGCGGCGGCCGATGCGTTGCTGGCCCGCGATGGCCGTGCCTGGCATTCGCTCGGATGAGTGACGCAGCGATCCATCCCGTCCGGTTTGTATTGAGTGATATGGACGGCACCTTGCTGCGTCCTGATCACACCCCGACCCAGCGCACCCTCGACACGGTGCGTGCCTTGCGCGCTGCCGGGGTACTGTTCAGCCTGGCCAGCGGACGTCCGCCCAAGGCGATGTTGCAGATGATCGAAGCGTTCGGCATCGACGTGCCCGTGGCCGGCTTCAATGGCGGCACGTTGGTCAACCCTGATGGCACTGTACTGGTGGCGCATTATTTACCCGCGGAGGCGGCGCTGGTGACGTTGGCGCTGTTTTCCGGGGTGCCGGACGTGGAAGTCTGGGTGTTTGCCGACGGTGAATGGCTGCGGCGCGATCCCTCCGGCCCCATGGTGGCGGTGGAAGCTGCTGGTTTGGGGTATGGGCCGCGAGTGGTCGAGAGTTTTGAGCCGTACCTGGATCGGGTCGACAAGATCGTCGCCGCCAGCCGCAACGCGCCATTACTGGTGGAACTTGAAGCGCAATTGCAGCCCAAGGTGCAGGGGCTGGCCCAGGTATCGCGTTCGCAACCGATCTACCTGGATGTGACGGCGATGAAGGCCAACAAGGGTGAAGCCTTGAAGACCCTGGCGGCGCACCTCGGGGTGCCGCTGGAGCAGACGGCGGTCATCGGCGACGGCGGCAACGACCCTGCGATGTTTCAGGTGGCGGGGTTGTCGATTGCCATGGGGCAGGCTGAAGAAAGCGTCAAGCGCCAGGCCAATGTTGTCACCGGCAGTAATCTCGAAGACGGTGCAGCCGAAGCGATCGAACGGTTTATTCTTGCGGCGCAGTCAGGGCGAAAAGTTAAACCGGCTGTACTCTAACAGCGAACTTCCGATCATTGTTTTGCAATGGGGCAATGATCGGAAGTTGCCGCGCCGATTTACTTGGGCATTGCCCAGGACTGTAACTGGTAGCCATCTTTGTCGAGTTCGGCGCGGGCTTGCAACAACAAGTCTTCCAGTTGTGCCGGGTCGGTGTAGGCACTCGACGACAGCTGTTTGCGGCCGATACGTTTGTTGGTGCGGTCGACGACGCTCAGGCTGAGGGCACCATTGCCATCGTGCCAGGCCACACACTGAAAGGGCTGGAAAGCACGGTCTGCGATCAAAAGAGCTTCGTTGATGCGGAGCGGGGCGTTCATGTGGGTCTTCTCTCTCGTTGCCCATTCAATTAAGTGCCGGCGGTTGGGCAGTCCGTGCGGCGGTTACTTGTACTGATGCACGATGATGGGGTACGGGTCACATGTTAGAGCAACAATTTTCAACTTTCCCTGATTGAAGTCATGTAAGCGGCTGTTTTGAAAGCGCAATGTAAGTCTCCAGGCGAAGCAACTTTTTACCCGGAATCGCAGGCAGATGGCTTTTTGCCCGCACTTATAGCGAAATGGTACAAGCGCCGCGTCAATACCTTGCTAGTGTTACCGCCAAGCGTCACAAACTGTTGTTTCTAAATAACTTTACTATTTTTGGCGCCAAGGAATAGTCATGGTTGTTACACCTGTCCAGCGCCGCTTGCTTGTGGTCGATCCCTGCGATGACTGCCATGCGCTATTGCCTGGCCTGCGCACTGCCGGGTGGGAGGTGGACAGCTGTACCCTGGAAGCGGTGGGAGACCGGTCCTGCGATGTGGGCTTGCTGCGTTTGCAGCCTTATCACCTGGAGCGACCCGAGGCCGTCAAGGAGCTGATCAGCCGCAGTGGCACCGAGTGGATCGCCGTGCTCAACCAGGAAGTGTTGCGCCTGCAGAACGTCGGTGATTTTGTCTGCGAGTGGTTCTTCGACTTCCACACCCTGCCATTCGATGTCTCCCGGGTGCAGGTCACCCTGGGCCGCGCCTTTGGCATGGCGCGCCTGCGAGGCAAGGGCCATGCCCCGGTCAACGAGCCCGAACATGAATTGCTCGGCGACAGCCGGCCGATCCGCGAGTTGCGCAAACTATTGTCGAAGCTGGCGCCCACGGAGTCGCCGGTACTGATTCGCGGCGACAGCGGTACGGGTAAAGAACTGGTCGCCAAGACCCTGCATCGGCAATCCCAGCGCCATGCCAAGCCGTTTGTAGCGATCAACTGCGGGGCGATCCCCGAACACCTGATTCAGTCTGAGCTGTTCGGCCATGAAAAAGGCGCGTTTACCGGCGCCCATCAGCGTAAGGTCGGGCGGATCGAGGCGGCGAACGGCGGCACGCTGTTCCTCGATGAAATCGGCGATTTGCCGATGGAACTGCAAGCCAATCTGCTGCGCTTTCTCCAGGAAAAACAGATTGAACGGGTCGGCGGCAGCCAGCCCATCCCCGTGGATGTGCGTGTGCTGGCGGCGACCCACGTTGACTTGGAAGCGGCGGTGGCCAAGGGCACGTTTCGCGAAGACCTGTATTACCGCCTGAATGTGCTGCAAGTGGTCACCGCGCCCCTGCGCGAACGCCACGGTGATGTGGCGATGTTGGCCAATCACTTTTCACGCTTCTACAGCCAGGAAACCGGCCGGCGCCCGCGCAGTTTCAGCGAGGGCGCCCTGGTCGCCATGGGGCAGCACCCGTGGCCGGGCAATGTACGTGAACTGGCCAACCGCGTACGGCGTGGCCTGGTGCTGGCTGAAGGGCGGCAGATCGAAGCCGTTGATCTGGGCCTGGAAGGCGAACAGGCAATTTCTTCGCCGATGGCTACACTGGAAGATTACAAGCACCGCGCCGAACGCCAGGCGCTGTGCGATGTGCTCAACCGGCACAGTGACAACCTGAGCGTCGCAGCCCGTGTGCTGGGCGTTTCCCGGCCGACGTTCTACCGGTTGCTGCACAAACACCAGATCCGCTAGGGCGGGTAAACCGAAAAGCCCCGCAACGACCCTTATCGTTGCGGGGCTTTTCCTTTGTCGAAGGTTGCGTTGCGCAGCCAGGAACACCGGCCGGGACGCTCCGTGTCCCGATGTCGCTAGAAGTAATACGGGAATTTCAAGCTGAACGTGAAGTCCGGCGCATCATCCGTCATGCCGATCGCCAGGTTCGGCACGATCGTCAGGTTATCCGATGCCGCAATGGTCATGCCCACGTTGAAGTAGCCCGCATTGGCGTCGCTGGAGACCACCGATTGCCAGTCGCCGCCGTTAGGCTTGAGCTTGCTTTTGCGTTGTACCAGGTCGGAAACCGAGAACGACATACTCATCTTCTCGTTCAGCGCGAAGGCAACGCCGACACCGAGCTGGAAGCTGTCGCCCAGGCTGACTTTGCCGCCGACTTTCTGGTTGATATCACTGCTGATGTCGTCAAACGAATCTTCGAAGTTGTGGGTGTACGAGAACGAGCCAAACAGCACCGCCGGGTCGAAGGTCTTGACCAGCGAGATGCCCGGTGTGATCGACCAGACGCCGTTACCGGTAGGCAGGCTTTCCGGCACATAGAGGTTGTCGTTGGTGGTTTGCCTGACCAGCTTGATGCCAAAAGGCTCTTTACCGGTAGGCGCCTTGACGCGCAGCGAAACCACCGCATCCGGCAACGTAGGGGTTTCGTCGAGGAATTTGTACGCCACGCCGAAGTTTACGTCGCCGATGGTTGGATCGCGGGTTACGCTTGCTTCAGAGGTGGCAGTGGCATCGTTGCCGGCGCCGCTCGACTGGTAGGTCGATTCGCGGTACACCACCGGCACGTTGACGTCGAACTGCCAGCGGTTGTCGACGTTGTAGCGCCCGGTCAAATCCAGGGTCCAGTTATCAGCCTTGATGCGGTCCAGGTTGATGTTGCCCAGGAAGATCGAGTCCAGGGCCAGGAAACCGTTGAGGGTCAACTGCCGGGCATCGTAATGCGCGTAAGTGATGCCGGTTTCAAAGCTGAACTTGCCATTCCCGAAGAAGCCGCTGGCTTCGTTGTAGAGGTTGCTCACGCTTTGTGCAGGGGCCGAATCGTCCTTGAGCGACTGGCCATAAGAACTGCCGCCGCCGCCCGCGCCGCCGGATGCCGCAGCGGCGCCCGTTCCCGCAACGGTCTTGCCGCCTTTCTGGAAGTCTGCCGGAGACTTGGCCAGGCGCCTGGGCGCCGGCGTGGCCGGTTGATCTTCGACCTGGCGCACCCGTTGTTCCAACACTGCCAAGGCTTTTTGCTGCACCTCGTACCGCTGCTTGAGTTCCAGAAGCTCTTGTTTGAGTGTCTCAATATCTGCGTCTGGCGCGGCATACAAGATGGATGCGGGCAAGAGCGTACTTAAACAGACCACTGCACGTAGCGATAATGATCGATGCATGAAATAAGCCGTCCTTTTCTAATGCAAAAAGTGTCGAGGGTCAGCGTAGTTCAATAACCGAGAGTGCGCAGGCCTTTGAGTTGATCCAGATTGCAGTTCAACGCCGGGTTGTTCAGTCCGTTATTGCCCATTACCACGTTGAGTTGGGTCATGTTGTTGACGAAGTTGGTATTGCCGGTCAACACCGTGCCTTGCAGCACTTGGCCGGCGCCGATCTGCTGGAGGCTATTGCCTTGGTTATGGTTGGCCTGAATCGCCATCTGCAAGCCGCCGTTGTTGGCCGAGACACTCACACGGCCTGCCGCGCTGTCGCCGGTCACAGTGCCGCCGGCTACCAGCACTTGCCCGGACTGGACGATGTTGGACGGTGCAAAGCCGTTTTCAGTGACGTTGATACCGACATTGTTGTAAGCGGTGTTGCCGTCGCCGGCGGTGCGTACGCTTTGGGTCACGCCCGTGCCTGTGCCCAGGCCCGCGCCGCCGACGACATTACCGGTGCCGGTGTTCTGGTGGGTGCCGGTACCGGTGGAGCCGGTGGTCTGCACGTAGAATTGTGGGGTAATGGTCGCTGAGTCGATCTGCATGCTGGCCTTGCCGGTGATGGTGTCGCCCACGGCGTTGGTCCAGGTACTGCTCATGACAATACCGAAGCTGATGATTCGCCCCGGCATCACATAGCGGCCGCGCAGTTCGGCCATTTCCGAATCCTTGAGTTCGATGGGTTTGAACCCCGATGAAGCATAAGCGGGTATTGAGGCTGTCAGACACAGGACCGTCAGCCAACGGGAAGTGTTCATCTTCAGCTCCTGGAGCGTCCTGCCCCTTATGCGCTTCTTCAGAAGAAGTCGCTCTGGATGAAACCGAAATCCATCAGCTCGGCATCGCCTACCGGCCTGAACTCATTCAACTTGTTCTTGGCGGTCAGCGGCGTGGGCGGGTCGAGCAAGGCGTTGGCCTTGTCATAACCTTCACCCAGCACGGCGAAGACGATGCCATTCCAACCCTTGAGGAAGTCGTCACGCGAATAGCGCTTGTGGCCCAGTACCGGGTCGCCGATATAGACCCAGTCCTTGTCCGCGCGCTGCATCACCACGAAGTGCTTGTAGCCACGAATCTCCAGCAGCACCACCACGGGGATCTTCACGGTCACCAGGGTTTCTGGTCCGATCTTGTAACCCCGGGCACGCATGCCGATGCTTTCGAGGTAGCGCTTCATGTCCAGCATGGAAAAGCCCTGGGTACGTACCAGGTCCTGGTCTGCATTGACCAGCATGCCTTTGATGACGTGGTCTTCGTCGACGTCCAGCCAGTAACCCTGGCGCAGAATGGTGGCGAGTGCCGCAGCACCGCAGCTGAAATCGGTTTTCTGTTCCACCAGGTTGGCGAACCGGCGCTCGCGGATACTCTCGACCTTCTTGTAGATGACTGCACCGCCGGGCATGGCGGAGATTGCCATGGTGCCTGCCCAGGTTGGGCCGGTGAGCAACATCAAGAGGCTAAGGGTCGCGAGGCGCATGATCGTATGACCTGTCGGACACTGGAATAAAAAGGGCCTTGTTGCCAAGGCCCCGTTGGATCAGAAGCGCACGCCGCTGGCGCAGACGGTGCAACCTTGACCGATCGACAGGCTGTTGCTGCCTTGGTTGCCGGCGCCGGATTGTATGTTCACACCTACGTTGCCGGAGTTGCGGTTAACCGAGTTGTCGAGGCTGGAGTTGTTCGACACGTACTGAGGTTTGCTGCCATGGCCATACCCGTGGCTGGTGGCGGCGGTGTTGAGGTAGTTGTTGGCGAGCGAGTTTTGCTCGGTGTTGGCGGCCGCTGCGATGTTTTTGCCATCGGCAGTGGTGATCGCCAGGTTGTTTTTACCTTGGTTACCTTGGCCGGCCTGGCCGTTGTAGCCCAGGTTGCCGGAGTTGCCGTTAACCGAGTTGTCCAGGGAGGCGTTGTTCTGGGTGCCTTTGTTGACGAAGTTGTTCAGCCCGCTGTTTTGATTGACATCGACGACAGCGAAGACTGTTGCAAAGTCACCTTTGGCGCTGGAGATGGCGGCGGAGTTGTCGGCCTGGTTGCCACTGCCTGCTTGAACGTTAACCCCGGTGTTACCGCTGTTGCCATTAACCGAGTTATCGGCAGAGGCATTGTTTTCGGTTTTGGTGTCATCGAACTTGTTGCCTACGCTGTTTTGTACATCCGTCACAACAGAGGCAACAACCCCGGTTGGTTGAGGCGCAGGGTGCCAGCCACCACCACCTGCTTGAGCAGCAGCAGCCATGAGCGCAGCCAGAGCGAAAACCAGTGGTTTCAGAGCCATTTGAGGTTTCATGGTGTTTCTCCTTGCTTCTAATTAGTTGGTTAAGTGTTGGTACGGTCTAACGTGTGCTACCAAGCGTTTACTTGATAGTGATGCCCAGGGTGTTAGCCACTCGGTTCCCCACCCCAGCACTCTGGTTCACCTGAATCACTCCTCGGCTGCCGGTGAAGGCCTGGTCGCTTGTCACGACCTGGCGGCTGCCAGTGGTGGGGGTGAGCCCTGAGTCGGTTGCCAGCGTCGTCGTGTTCTGTTGCAACAGGACGCTGTCGTCGATGCTTTGCGGGCCAGGGTTGATGCTGATCCGCACGGCATTGATTGATTGGTTATTGGCCCCGGCTGACTGGTTGATGCCCAACATGCCGTTGCCATTGGTAAAAGAAGTGCCCTCGATTGCCGCCTTGGCATTCAGGGAGGGGTCGACCTTGCCGTCCAGGTTCTGGAGATTGCGGGTGGTGGCCTGGCCACCGAGTGCGACGGCGCGGTTGTTGGCGGTTTGCTGTTGGTCGCCGGCGGCCTGGTTGATCATCAGGTTGCCGTTGTAGGCTTGGCCGCTATTGGTGATTACCGCCGTGTTGTCGGCCAGGGCCGAGGCGCTGCCCAGCAGGGCCAGAATAAGCAGGGAACGATTCATTATTTGCCCCCCATCATGCTGCCGAGGTTGTTCAACGGCGCCATGCCACGCTGGATCGAATCACTGATCTGCCCGCCTATGGCGGCGCCGGCACCGTGGCTGACCGCTGTCCCGGAACCGAGTGTCGATACACTGCCTTGGGTGTTGTTGAGGCCAGGGATATTGCCGCCAGGCAGGACCGCGCGGGTAATGCTCGAGCCGCTGCTGATGCCGCCGATGTCCATGTCGCTGAGTTCGCCTGTGGTGCTTATGATCTCGCGGCTTGGATTGGCGTTGGCAGTGGTGGGGTAGGGGTCTTTACCGAATGAAGGTCGACCGTACATGTGGCCTTGTACGTCGCGGCCCGTCACGATCACACCGTCACCTTCGGCGAGCACTGGAGCGCTCACGCTGGCACCGAGTACGCAGCTGATCAGCAGAAGGCTCAATGAGCCCGAAGTGTGAGTGACCACGGCAGTATTCCTTTTTTCTTCGCGCTGACCCTAAACAGCGCTGTGAGGAATAGAGCAGAAGGCGTGCCGTTTTTTAATATTGTTTATTATTCAATGGCTTATGGCTGTTGGCGGGCAAAGTAGTGGCTGCGTTGTTTCATGGTTGAAACACCATGGCCCAGGTGCACACGGACCCGAGCACAGCAAAAACGCTTCACCTGGTTGTATCAGTGCTGTAACACCGAACATGACAAAACGATGAAGTCGCTCAGCACGGGCAGTCCAGGGGCGGGAGGTGTTTCAAAAATGGACACGGCAGGCGCAAGCGAGCCTGCCTGTGCAAACGCAGGGTTCAGCCTTTGGGGGCTTTACGCGGGATGGCGTTGAGGACGGGATTGCCGTCCTGGTTCTGGGTCAGGTAGACCGGCAGTACCTTGGGCAGGGAAGGGATAAGGCTATTGACTTCACTGGTGTTGTAGATGCCACCGATGCGGATTGCCCCGGTGTTGGCATCCGCCAGCATGACCGGCTTGTTGAGGTAGCGATTGATCAGGGGCAGGGCATCGGCCAGGGCCAGGTTGTCGAGCACCAGCTTGCCCTGGCGCCAGGCCAGGGCGGAGTCGTTGGGGTTCATCGAACTGATTCGAGGGGTGGCATCGCCCTGCTGGTAGCTGGCCTGCATGCCTGGCGTCAGTGGCACGCTGCCATGCGTCTTGTCGCTGGAAATCTGTACCGAGCCTTCGAGCAGCATCACCCGTACCTGGTCGTCATATTTCCAGACATTGAACTGCGTGCCGGTGACTCGCACCTGGCCTTCGCCAGCCTGCACGATAAAAGGATGGGCGCGGTCATGGCTGACCTTGAAAAACGCCTCGCCTTTTTTCAGCGTGACCTGGCGATGGTCCTTGTAGTGGCTGTAGACCAGTTCGGTACCGAGGTTCAGTTCCACCTGGCTGCCATCGCCCAATGTGACCTGGCGTAAGCCGTTGGTGGCCTCGAAGCGCTCATAGGAGCTGGGTAGCCAACCCGCTTCCCAGCCGGTAAAGGCTACCAGGGGCAGGGCCGCGAGGCTGATCGCTGCGGCAACGGCATAGGTGCGCAGCCGGCTGCGTGGTTTGAGCGGCATCCCCGCCGAGGCCGCCTCATTGCGTGGCAAATGATCGGCAACGTCCCAGATTTCCAGCATCGCTGCGTATTCGAACGCATGCAGCGGATGAGCGTCGTGCCACTGCTGAAAGGCCTGCCGTTCGCCCGACGTGCAATCACTCGCATGCATACGCATGCACCAATGCGCGGCGGCGTCGGTGATGGCGTCATATTCGGCTTCTGAAAGGGACTTTTCGCTCATTAACTCATCCTGATTTCCCACATTCTAACCTCCACAGCCGGATAGCGAGAACAGCCATGATGGCAATTGCACTTCAATTGGAATTTATTCTCGTTTGAAAGCCGAGAAAACTGGGGGTATGAGTCCGTCACTCCTACCATCCCTGTGTTGCGAGGCACCGGAACGGCCATGGCTGATCAACCTTAACGCCCGGCAGATGGGGCTGTTGTGGCGAGCAGGCTTGTTGTGGTGATCGAGCTTGTTGTGGTGAGCAGGCTTGTTGTGGTGATCGAGCTTGTTGTGGCGAGCGGGCTTGCCCCGCGTTGGGCTGCGCAGCAGCCCCAAAACCAGGCACCGCAGTGTGTCAGTTAAAAATACATCGCTTGTAATGGGGCCGCTTCGCGCCCCAACGCGGGGCAAGCCCGCTCGCCACAACCAGCCCGCTCGCCACAACGAGCTCGCTCACAGTAAGCCCGCTCGCCACAGGGCATATGGCGATAGATAACTGAAGCGCCCGTTGACAGCAGCCACAGGGGGCGTTGTTTAATCAACGGTCTGGATTCTTGTTGTCTCTTCCAATTACAAAATCGGAGCTACAGATGTCTGCCCAGTCCCCGATAGTTGACAGTCCTTCAGTGTTCATTGGTTTCAATGACCTGGTGGGGTTGCTGCATGCCATCTTCGTGAAACACGGCACCTCGCCTGAGGTTGCCTCGATCCTGGCGCGCAATTGCGCCAGCGCCGAGCGCGACGGCGCGCACAGTCACGGAATCTTCCGCATTCCCGGCTACCTGAGCACGCTGGCCAGCGGTTGGGTCGATGGCAAAGCCACGCCCGTGGTCACGGATGTCGCCTCCGGCTTCGTGCGGGTGGACGCCTGCAACGGCTTCGCCCAGCCGGCCCTTGAAGCGGCCCGTGCACTGCTGGTGGACAAGGCCCGCAGCGCCGGCATTGCGCTGCTGGCCATCCATAACTCCCATCACTTCGCGGCACTGTGGCCGGACGTCGAGCCCTTTGCCGAGGAAGGGTTGGTGGCGTTGAGCGTGGTCAACAGCATGACCTGCGTGGTGCCCCATGGCGCCGATCGGCCACTGTTCGGCACCAATCCCATCGCTTTTGCCGCCCCCCGTGCCGACGGCTTGCCCATCGTGTTCGACCTGGCCACCAGCGCTATTGCCCATGGCGACGTACAGATTGCCGCGCGCAAGGGCGAGCGATTGCCGCCGGGCATGGGCGTCGATAGCCTCGGTCAGCCGACCCAGGACCCCAAGGCCGTATTGGAAGGCGGCGCGCTGTTGCCCTTCGGCGGGCACAAGGGTTCGGCGTTGTCGATGATGGTCGAATTGCTGGCCGCCGCCCTGACCGGGGGCAACTTCTCCTTCGAGTTCAACTGGGCCGATCACCCAGGCGCGCGTACCCCCTGGACCGGGCAATTGCTGATTGTTATCGACCCGAGCAAAACGGCTGGGCAAAGCTTTGCCGAGCGCAGCCAGGAACTGGTGCGGCAGATGCATGCGGTGGGGTTGCGGCGTTTACCGGGGGATCGACGTCATCGCACGCGGGCGAAGTCGCAACAGCAGGGGATTGAACTGCAAGCGCAGGACCTGGCGCAGTTGCAGGCGTTGCTCGAAGACTGAAAGGGGCCGCGCCAAGGGCGCAGCCCCTGGCGCATCAGTTACGGCGGCCAAGCAACAGGCCGACGACCAGGCCGAAACCCGCCGAGATAGCCACGGTCTGCCATGGGTGGCCACCGATGTAGGTCTCGGTGGCATCGACCACCGGCTTACTGCGCTCGCGCACGTTGGACACCGAGTCCAGCGCTTGCTTGAGTTTGATGGCGACCTGCTCGCGCAGGGTTTCACCTTCTTCGCCCACCAGCGAGGCGCTGCTCTTGAGCAGTTTGTCCGATTCTTCGATCAGCGCCGTGAGTTCGCTGAAGGCTTGATCCTTGATTTGATCTTCAACAGCTTGGGCAGCGGTTTTGCGGGCCATTGTGTGACTCCTTGCAGGTAAATGTGACAGTGAACAATGGAGTGCCGGGCGATGGCAAAAGTTGCAGTTTTTTTGCCAGGCACGGGTTCTGGGCAAAATCTGAATCAGGAAATTTCGACCTACAGTGTAAGATGTCACCTATTTGTGCAGCAGGTAATTCAACATGAGCTTCAATCTCGCCAACAAGACCCTCGCCGAACGCGCCGAGCTGGAAGATGAAAAGTCCCGTCTCTACGACCTGTGGCAAAGTAACCTGGGCAAGGCCAAGGGCGAAGCCGCCCGGTTGTTCGGCGAACGTGCCAAGCGCAAGGGCAAGTGGGCTGAATGGGTACGCGCGGAACTTGACGGCATGTCGCCGCCGGAGTTCTCGAACATGGTGCGCAGTGAAGTCAACAAGCTGATGGCGGCCAAGTAAAGCTGGCGCTGATCGCTTCGCGCACCTTGAGCAGCAGCGGGTCTAACTGGGCCTGTGTACGCCAGCCCAGTTCCACCGGGTAGCGGGGCAGCGCCAGCGGGCAGGGCAGTACGCAAAGCCCGGTGAGGCCGGCGATGGCCTCGGCCGCATGCCCGGGAATGGTTGCCACTGCCTGGCTGCCCTTGAGCAGGAATGGCAGTGCGGCAAAATGGCTGGTCGAGGCGCACACCTGGCGGCTCAACCCCTGTGCCGCCAGCCCCTCATCGGTGATCCCGATAAACCCGCCCGACGACACCAGGATGTGCTCACGCGCCACGAACTCCGCCAGGCTGATGCCGTGCTGGCCCGGCGCCAGGCTGTGGGCGTCCACCAGGCAGCGATAATCACCTTCCCCCAGTACTAGCCTGCTCAGCCTGCGTTCGGCAAACCCGCCGGCGGTGATCGCCAGGTCCAGGGTGCGATCGAGCAGGGCGCCGGCGACGATCTGGCTGTGGGTCTGACGGAAGATCACCCTGAGTTTCGGCAGACGCTGTGCGATGACGTCCATCAGCCGACGGCCATAGGCGATCTCGAAGTCGTCGGACAGTCCCACCACGATCGATCGCCCTTGATAGTTCGGGTTATCCGGATGGGTCATCGCCAGGCTTTGTCGGCAACGGTCCAGTGCCTCACTGATCACCGGCTTGAGTTGATTGGCGCGCAAGGTCGGCGCCAGGCCCCGGCCGGTACGCACGAACAACTGATCACCATACAGTTCGCGCAAGCGGCGCAACCCCGCGCTGATGGCCGATTGCGTCACACCCAGGCGCAACGCCGCGCGGCTGGCGCTGGACTCATCGTGCAGGGCTTCGAAGGTTTTCAGCAGGTTCAGGTCGACCTGGGCGATATTCATTTGGCTCATATCATTTAGCACTGAAGTGGGCTTTATTCATGATCGAGCCTGGCCCGAGAATGGGCAACCCCCCACTACTTGGAATGATCGTGATGCCTGTTTCTATTGTGGCTGCATTGCAAATCGGTGCCTTGCCGGGCGGCAAGGGCGAGACCCTCGCGCAAATCCTGGCTTATGAAGACGAAATCCTGCGCAGCGGCGCGCAACTGGTGGTGATGCCGGAGGCGCTCCTGGGCGGTTACCCCAAAGGTGAAGGTTTCGGCACGCAACTGGGTTATCGCCTGCCCGAGGGGCGCGAAGCCTTTGCGCGTTATTTCGCCAATGCCATCGATGTGCCGGGCACCGAGACCGAGGCGCTGGCGGGGTTGTCGGCCCGTACCGGCGCGAGCCTGGTCCTGGGTGTGATCGAGCGCAGTGGCAGCACCCTGTATTGCACCGTGCTGTATTTCGAACCGTCTGGCGGTCTGGTGGCCAAGCACCGCAAGCTGATGCCCACTGGCACCGAACGTTTGATCTGGGGCAAGGGCGATGGCTCCACCTTGCCGGTGATCGACACGGCGGTAGGGCGGGTCGGCGGCGCGGTGTGCTGGGAAAACATGATGCCGCTGCTGCGTACGGCGATGTACGCCAAGGGCGTGCAAGTGTGGTGCGCGCCGACGGTGGACGAGCGTGAGATGTGGCAGGTGAGCATGCGTCATGTGGCGCACGAAGGGCGTTGCTTTGTGGTCAGTGCGTGCCAGGTGCAGGCTTCGCCTCAGGCGCTGGGCATCGAGGTTGCCAACTGGCCTTCAGAGCGCCCGTTGATCGCAGGTGGCAGCGTGATTATCGGCCCTATGGGCGACATCCTGGCTGGGCCGTTGCTGGGGGAGGCGGGGCTGCTGACCGCGCAGATCGACACTGACGATTTGGTGCGCGCGCGGTATGACTACGACGTGGTAGGGCATTACGCCCGGCCGGATGTTTTCGAGCTGGTGGTGGATGAGCGCGCCAAGCCAGGCGTGCGCTTTATCACCGACTGAAGCCTGATGCCCGTCAGCTAAGGCTTTTTTGTAGGAGCGAGGGGGATGCCTAGTTCTTGCTCGCGAAAAACTCACAGGCGCCGCGTTCATTCAGGAAGCACGCGTTATCGTTGACGTTTTTCG
>NZ_JBMDIS010000085.1:0-27397 GCF_057808775.1 Pseudomonas sp. FG86
CCCAAAACCAGCCTCTACAGAGTGTCTGATACACCGCGTTCTTCTTGACTGGGGCTGCTGCGCAGCCCAACGTGGGGCAAGCCCGCTCGCCACAACAAGCCCGCTCGCCACAGGGCGATTGGTCGGGGGATGAGCACATCTAGGCGTCGTCCCCACCCAACGTCCGCGGCGCCCTAGGACTTGAACCGGCCCACCAGCCCATTCAACTCCGCCGACAAGCCGGCCAACCGCCCCGAGTCATCCTGCGCAGAATTGGCCAGGCTCTCCACCAGCCGTGCCTCGTCGTAGATCTGCTGGATATGCCGGTTGATCTCTTCGGCCACGCTGTGCTGTTCCTCGGCGGCGGCCGATATCTGCAGGTTCTGGTCGCGAATCTCGTTGACTGACAACTGGATGCCTTCAAAACTGTCCCGCGCGCTTTCGATGGACGACACACTGGCGCGGGACAGGTCCAGGCAACTGCTCATCTTCTGCGTCACTTCCTCGGTCTTGCTGCCGAGGGTACCGAGCAGTTGTTCGATCTCGCCGGTGGAGTCGGAAGTGCGCTTGGCCAGCGCCCGCACTTCGTCCGCCACCACCGCAAAGCCGCGGCCTTGATCACCCGCCCGGGCGGCTTCAATGGCCGCGTTGAGCGCCAGCAGGTTGGTCTGTTCGGCAATCGCACGGATAGTGCCAATGATCTGGTTGATGCTGCGGCTGCCGGCCTCCAGCTCGACCATGGCTTCGGACGACTCGGTCAAGCGGCGGCCGAGCCGGTTGACGTTGTCCGTGGTCATTTCGATCTGCTGCTTGCCCTCGGCCACGCGGCGATGGCCGTTCTCGGCGGACTCCGCTGCGCCGCTGCACGACCGCGCCACTTCATTGGCGGTGGCCACCATTTCATTGAATGCCGTGGACACCAGTTCGACCGCTTCCCGCTGGCGCCCGGCGGCTTCGTTCATGTTGTGCGCCACTTCGCTGTTGACCCGTGAAGCGTCCTGCAAGTTGGTCGACGCCGCGCCAATATGCTGGATCAGCTGGCGGATCGCAGCGAGGAACTTGTTGAACCAACCGGCCAGTTCAGCGGTTTCATCCTTGCCCTGCACCCGCAGTTCGTGGCGCAGGTCTCCTTCGCCCTGGGCGATGGATTGCAAGCCGGTGCTGACCTGGCCGATCGGCTTGACGATCACCTTGGAGAACGCCGCGGCGATCAGGCCAAAGATCAGGACCAGCACCGCCACGATGATTGTGGTCAGGTAGGTCATGCGCGTGGCGGCGGCCATCACTTCGTTGTATTCGATCAACCCCACATAACGCCAGCCCAGGCCGGGGGAGGTCCAGATATTGGCCATGTAGCGCACGCCATCGATCACCACTTCGGTCGATCCCTGGGCGGTCTCGGCCAAATGTGCGTACGGCGCGCCAAGGTCCTTGAGCGGCTTGAAACTGTGCTTGGCATCGCGAGGGTCAACCAGGACCACGCCGTCTTCGATCAGCATCACATAGCCGCTTTCGCCCAGCTTGATACTCTTGACCAGCTCGGTGAGGTTCTTCAGCGACACACTCACCACGAATACGCCCTTGGCCTTGCCGGCGTTATCCAGTAGCGCCCGCGCGGTGCCGACCAGCGCGACGTCATCCTTGTCGTAATAGTAAGCCGGGGTGCGCACGGTCTTGCCGGGGCTGGCCATCGCCGCCTTGTACCAGGGGCGCGTGCGCGGGTCGTACTTGGCCAGTTGCGGGTCGTCGGGCCATTTGACGTAAGTGCCGTCTTCCAGGCCGATGGACAGGATCGCCGCAGAAGGATGGGTCGCGCCAAAACGCGCGAACCGTTCGATCACCTGCTGGGCCTGCGCCGGCATGGGCTGGCTGGCGGCGTTGTCGGGTCGATAATCCTTGAGGGTGTTCACGGACGTGTATACAGGATCTGCCGCCATTTGATCGACGTTCTGCAGCGTGCCCTCGAAGAATTGCCGGATATTGCCATCGATCTGGCGTATCTCACGGGTACTGCCATCGATGAACTGATCGACTGCCTGGGTTCGCGTATTCATCACGGAGATCACCGCGACCAGGCTAACCGGGATAAACGCGACAGATACAAACGCAAGGACCAGCTTATTCTTTATTTTCATCGAGACGACCATCAGCGGAGAGGGCGGCCAAATCGCCGAGACATTGCGATTTGCTTTCACCGATGTTTCGGCTCGCTTGGGTTAAAGCTTTAGGGTTTTTTGTACACAATACAATTCGAGATTGTTCTGTATCCAATTGGCAGGCGATGCGCCGAACAACGCTGCGCATCACCTGGGATATCGACGCACAAGGGACCGCTTCAGTCCGCGATGGCGTTCAACGCAGCCAGCGCCTCGTCCGGCACATCCCATTCGCCCACCGCAAGGTTTTCATGCAAATGGGCCACCGAGGAGGTGCCCGGAATCAACAGGATATTGGGCGAGCGCCGCAACAACCACGCCAGCGCCAATTGCTTCGGTGTTACGCCCAGCCCCTGCGCAACGCTGGATAAGGTCGAAGACTGAACCGGAGTAAATCCACCCAGCGGGAAGAACGGCACATAGGCAATGCCTTCCTCAGCCAGGGTGTCGATCAAGGTGTTGTCGTGTTGATGGGCGATGTTGTACAGGTTCTGCACGCAAACGAACTTGACGATGCGGCGTGCCTCGGCCACTTGGGTCGGCGTGACATTGCTGATGCCAATATGGCGTATCAACCCCTGGTGTTGCAGTTCAGCGAGGGTGTCCAACGCGGCGGCGTTCGAGCCTTCGCACGGGCCCATTGTGGAATGCATCGAGCGGAAGTTGACCACGTCCAGCACCTCCAGCCCCAGGTTGCGCAAGTTGTCATGCACCGCCTGCGTCAGTTCTTCCGGGGTGGACGCCGCCAGCCATCCACCTTCAGCGTCACTACGGGCGCCGATCTTGGTGACTATCGTGAGGTCGTCCCGGTAGGGATGCAGGGCCTCGTGAATCAGTTGGTTGGTGATATGCGGCCCATAAAAATCGCTGGTATCGATATGGTTGACGCCGCAGGCGACCGCCTCACGCAGCACGGCCAACGCGGCGTCGCGGTCCTTGGGAGGGCCAAATACGCCAGGGCCTGCCAATTGCATCGCGCCGTAACCCATGCGGTTGACCTCGCGGTCGCCCAGTATGAATGTCTTGCTGTTTTTCAAACCTGTCATCGGGGTCGCCCTTGCTTCAGCGGAGTAAGGCTCTAATATGAAGGATCCTTCAGATATTGGAATTCGCATTCCGTGAGCACCCTCAAAGCGTCCTTGAAGCCAAGAAAAACAGCGGTTCAGGCGCGCTCAGCCGCGACTGTCGAGGCCTTGCACACGGCAACCCTTCAGGTTTTGACCCAGCAGGGCCTGATCCGCTGCACAACCACCCGAGTGGCCGAGCGTGCCGGCATGTCGGTGGGCAGCCTCTACCAGTACTACCCGAATCGCGACGCGCTGCTCGCCGCCGTGCTGGCAAAACACCTGGAGTGGGTGGCCGAGGCGGTGGAGCAGGCATGCGCTCGCCATCGGCAGGTGCCGGTGGCTGAGATGGCCGCCGGCCTGGTCACGGCATTGGTGGCCGCCAAGTTACGCGACCAGGGCGCGTCCAAGGCCTTGTATGCCATCGCGGGCGAGCGGGGTGGTGCGGAGCTGGTCGCCCGCATCAATACGCGCATGGTGGCGGCCATCGCCGCGATGCTGGAGACCGCCCCCGATGCGCATTTCGAAGACCCGATCCTGACCGCCGGGATTTCGCTCAGCGCGATCGTCGGCCCGGTCAGGACGTTGCTCGAAGGCAATGCCTCGCCTACGTTCGAAGCCGGTCTTGAACAGCAGACCACGCTGCTGTTGCGGGCTTATCTGCAAGCCCATGGGGGGCCCGCTGCACTTAAGGCGTAGGGCAAGCGTGAACGTGATTACGCACGGTCAGTCCGTTTGCAACGGGGCGGCCGCGGCCAGGATTTCAGCTGTCTCGATCACCCTGGCGTAGTCCATCGCCAGATTGCTCAGCGACAATGCATGCACGTCCTCCGCCGGCCACAGGCGCCCGGCCAAGTCGGTTTGATCGAACGTGTAGCAGGCGTCCGCCGCCACGATTACCTCGAAGCCGAGGTTGCCGCCGGATCGCGCCGTGGCTTCAACCGAGTTGTTGGTGATCACCCCAACGATCACCAACTGCTTGATCGAGCGCACATGCAGCCAACGCTCCAGGCCCGTGGCGGTGAACGCATCCGGGACGTTCTTTTCCAGTACCTGCTCATGCGCCAACGGGCACAAGGCCGGCTGGAATTCACAGCCAGGCTGACCCGGCCAAAAGACCGAGTCGGGAGAGCGAGACATATGTCGGACATGGACAATGGGCCGCTGGGATCGCCGCCACGCGTTGAGCAGGTGCTGCATCTGCAACTCGGCGTGCGGGTTGTTGCGTCGCCCAAGCCTGGGATGGTTCATGCCCTGCTGCATGTCGATGATCAACAAGGCGGCGTTTGTCGCTAACGGTTCCATGGCAGCTCCTTTGACTGGCGAGAAGCGCAACATATCAGTCGATACATGGGCCATGGCAGGGATTTATTCGAAGCCCGCGGCATTTCCCATTACACTGCGGCGCAAAATTTCAGCAAGGATGCTTTGGATGCGTGTGTTATTGAGCGGTGCGTTCCTTTCCATGACCCTCACGGCTCCTGTGATGGCCGAGCCGCGCTCGTTCTCGGTCAATGACCCCAGCGGTCAATACCTGGTGGAGGTGTTGTTTCCAGAGGTGCCGCAAGACCT
Source organism: Pseudomonas sp. FG86 (assembly GCF_057808775.1). Taxonomy (NCBI): domain Bacteria; kingdom Pseudomonadati; phylum Pseudomonadota; class Gammaproteobacteria; order Pseudomonadales; family Pseudomonadaceae; genus Pseudomonas; species Pseudomonas sp. FG86. The sequence goes on from NZ_JBMDIS010000085.1 coordinate 4,772, forward strand.
CCGCCAGCCGGCCCGCGCCTTGGTTACCGTGCGTGACCGGGCCACCCTCCAAACCCTGCAACAGCTGCAAACCCCTGCCGCCAATGTGCCGCTGGATCGCAATGGCAAGACAGACAGCGACCATCTGGTGGGGGCCTACGGTGTGTTGTATTTCGCCGATATCAACGCCGACGGCCGCCAGGACCTGGCTATCCGCAATGGCGAGGACGCCGAGGAGAGCCTGCAGTACCACTACGATGTGTACCTGCAAGACCCGCACAAGCCCCAATGGGTGCTGAACCGGCCATTGACGGAGCTGGCGAACGAAACCTTCGGCGGCATGTTTTCGGTGGACAAGGACGGCATCATCCATTCGCAAACCGACCGTGGCTGCTGCTGGACGCGCTCCAGCCGCCTGCAAATGCGCGAGGGTGAGTTGGTGCGACTGGATGCCTATACCCAGGAACAAGTGCCGCCCACCGAATACGGTGAAAACTCCAGCATGCCCAGCGGCTACATGCTGCGCACCACCGGTGTATTGAAGGACGGCAAGTGGCAGGAAACACCGCGCCTGGAAGGTCCCGTCAACGAAGATCCGCAGTATCTGGCCGGCACCCTCGACGGCAAGATCCCGGTGGCGCTCTGGTATCAGCAACAGGGCGCCGTGTTGATCGGTGAGCTGCGCTACACCAAGAGTGGCAGCGGCAAGCCGATCAAGTTGGTTGGCGACCAAAGCGACTATGACGACAAGCCTTTCGTCTACCTGCACGAATATACCGATGATGGTCATCAGACCGGCATTTGGCGGATCACCCGGGAAACCGTCGAGCCCTATCACTACAGCGGCACCTGGGTCAGTTCCGCCAAGGGGCAGCCGCGTGAACTGGCCGTCCAGTTGCGCCCGGAAGACCGTGAACCCGAGTACGAAAAACTCAGTGACGTCGCCCGTGACCAGCGCAGCGGCCACTACCAGATGCGCGATGACTTCCTGGGCCGCGACGGTGATCTGGACCTGGAGATCCTGCCCGAGCGTGATGCCCAGGGCCGGGAGCTTGCACGATTGACCCTGACACTCATCGCCGCTGGAACCTCAAAAACCATCGCCAGCGCGCATCACACGGTTGCGATGGAAACCGAAAACCTGATTATCGTGCCGGAACCCCTGGCGTCTCGGCGCGTTGGCCCGTACCACATCCAACTGGTGAAAAACTTCGCGGTGATCGAACACAACTCGGCGCCGGACAGCCAGGATTACTTCACCGGGATGTACCGCAAGCAGCCTTGACCCGCGCGTCTTCCACCTTTTGAGGCTCAGTGACACCCAATGCCACTACCCATTCGCCTGGCGCGACTGGATGACGCGCCGTTATTGCCCGCCATCGAGCATTCTGCCGCCCAAGCCTTTCAACTGATCGATGGCTTGGGCTGGCTGGCCAGCGCAGGCACCTTGACCGTCGAGCGTCATCGGCAGTGGATCGCGCTGTCGACCTGTTGGGTGGCGGTCGATGCCAACGATCAACCTCAAGGATTTCTGTGCGCAGAACGCCAGGGCGACGACCTGCATATCCATGAGGTGTCGGTCGCTCGGTCGCTGCACGGCCAGGGCTGGGGGCGCAAGCTGGTTGAGGCGGCGATGGACGCTGCGCGCTCACAGGCACTGCGCGCAGTGACCCTGACGACGTTCAGGCAGGTGCCGTGGAATGCACCGTTCTACCGCCGCCTGGGGTTTGAGCTGCAAGCCGAGGCGTCATTGGATCAGCGCTTGGCCGGGATGTTGGCAGACGAGTATGCACACGGCTTTGAGCCCGGCAGCCGCTGCGCCATGGTGTGGCGGGTGGCCAGAGCTTGACCACCCGACGACCTTTCAGCCCGGCCCCCGACTTTGCTGGATGCGGTGGGTCGCCTGTCAGCGATTGAAACGCTCAACCAATGCATATTGGGTGGACGCGGTGCGGGTCAGCTCCTTGCTCAGGTCGGTGGATTGATGCGCCTGGACCGAGGTCTGGTCGGCCAGTGTGGCAATGGTTGTGATGTTGCGGCTGATCTCCTCGGCCACGGCGCTCTGTTCCTCGGTGGCGGCGGCGATCTGGGTGGTCATGTCGGTGATGTGGGACACCGCTTCGCTGATGCCCACCAATGCCTGGTCGGCCTCAAGCACCCAAGCCACGCCTTCCTGGGCCTGGCGATGACCGTTCTCCATGCTTTGCACGGCATTGTTGGACGACGCCTGGAGCTTGGTGATCAGCCCGTGGATCTGGGTGGTGGATTGCGAGGTGCGTTGTGCCAGCTGTCGGACTTCGTCGGCGACCACGGCAAATCCGCGCCCCATCTCGCCGGCACGGGCCGCTTCGATGGCCGCGTTGAGGGCCAGCAGGTTGGTCTGGTCGGCGATGCCTTTGATCACATCGACGACGGTGCCGATTTCATCGCTGTCCCTGGCCAGCTGCGCCACGGTGACACCCGTTTCGCCGACCACCGCGGAAAGCCGCTCGATGGCTTCGCGGGTATCCCGCGCCACCTCACGGCCGCGCCCGGTCAGCAAGTTGGCTTGCTGGGTGGCATCGGCGGTGCGCTGCACATGGCTGGCGACTTCCTGGGTGGTCGCGGCCATCTGGTTGACGGCGGCCGAGACCTGCTCGGTTTCGACGCGCTGGCGGTCCAGGCCGGTGGAGCTGGCCGTGGCCAGTCGGTCGGATTGCCCGGCCAGCGCACTGAGTTGCTCGGCGCTGTCCTGCAAACGGGTCAGGCAAGTCTTCAGGCGCGCGTTCTGGCTGAGGAACGCGGTTTCCAGGCGTGCCTGGGGACCGGCTTCATCGCTGTACATCTGTGCGATCAAGGCATCGGAGGTGGATGGCTCGACGCCGACCAGCAAGCGCAGGGTCGCGCGCTGGCGCCACTGTGAGCAGAGCAGCGCCACCGGAACCGCGACGCCCACCGCCACGGCAATGGCCAGCGGCGCGCTGAGGAACAGCCCACCCACCGCGCCGGCAAGGCCGGTGGCGATATACGGCACGCAGCTCATCAAGGCCGGCGCCCAGGTGTCCAGGGCGGCCACGGCGGCTTTACCCTGGCTCAGACGCCGATACAGCGCCTGGGCACGCCGGATCTCATCGGCGGTCGGCTTGACCCTGACCGACTCGAAACCCACCACGCGGTTGCCCTCGAAAATCGGCGTGACATAGGCGTTGACCCAATAATGATCGCCGTTTTTCGAGCGATTCTTGACGATGCCCATCCACGGCAGCCCCTGCTTGAGCGCACGCCACATATGGGCAAACACGGCGGGAGGCACGTCGGGATGGCGCACGATATTCTGCGGCGCCCCGATCAGGTCGGCGCGTTCAAAACCGCTGATATCGACAAAAGCATCGTTGCAGTAAGTGATCATCCCATCCACATCGGTGGCGGAAATGAGCTTCTGCGAAGGCGCGAGGGAAATCTCGCGTTGTGTCACTGGCTGGTTATTGCGCATTCGACTACTCCCTGAATTGCTAGCAGGTCATCGGCAACCGTACAGATAAGTTGATGGTATTTCGTCTGACAAGCGCTCTGGCGTGGCTTTATACCGGCGTCGATAGCGCATCAGCCTTGCCTGTCGGCGGCCGAATGGCGAAAGCACAAGACTTCAAACGCAAATCCCGGATAATGGCGGCCAATTTGAAGTTCGCTATTTTGGTAATCCCGCATGGAAATTAAGGTCAACTTTCTCGACAACCTTCGACTTGAAGCCAAGTTCGATGACTTCACGGTGATCGCCGATCAACCGATTCGCTATAAAGGCGACGGGTCGGCGCCGGGGCCATTCGATTACTTCCTGGCCTCGTCGGCGTTGTGTGCGGCGTATTTTGTGAAGCTGTACTGCCAGACGCGCAATATCCCCACGGAAAACATCCGCCTGTCGCAGAACAACATCGTTGATCCGGAAAACCGCTACAACCAGATCTTCAAGATCCAGGTCGAGCTGCCTGCGGACATTTCCGAGAAGGACCGCCAGGGTATCCTGCGTTCCATCGACCGTTGCACCGTGAAGAAAGTGGTGCAGGCCGGGCCGGAATTCGTCATCGAAGAAGTGGACAACCTCGACGCCGATGCCCAGGCCTTGTTGATGCCCGGCAGCCCATCCGACGCGGGCACTTATATCGCGGGCAAGGACCTGCCGCTGGAGCAGACGATCGCCAATATGTCCGGGATCCTGGCCGGCCTGGGCATGAAGATCGAGATCGCCTCGTGGCGCAATATCGTGCCCAACGTCTGGTCCCTGCATATCCGCGATGCGCACTCGCCGATGTGCTTTACCAACGGCAAAGGCGCGACCAAGGAAGGCGCCCTGGCGTCGGCGTTGGGCGAGTTTATCGAGCGGCTCAACTGCAACTTCTTCTACAACGATCAGTTCTGGGGCGAGGAATTGGCCAACGCGCCGTTCGTGCATTACCCCGATGAGCGTTGGTTCCAGCCGGGGCGCAAGGATGAACTGCCGCCGGAAATCCTCGACGCCTACTGCCTGAAAATCTACAACCGCGACGGTGAGCTGCGCGGTTCCCACCTGTTCGACACCAACTCCGGCAACGAAGAACGTGGCATTGTCTCGCTGCCGTTTGTGCGCCAGTCCGATGGCGAGGTGGTGTATTTCCCGTCCAACCTGATCGAAAACCTCTACCTGAGCAATGGCATGAGTGCCGGCAATACCTTGGCCGAAGCCCAGGTGCAGTGCCTGTCGGAAATCTTCGAGCGCGCGGTCAAGCGTGAAATCATCGAAGGCGAGTTCGCGCTGCCGGACGTGCCGGCCGAGGTGCTGGCGAAGTACCCCGGTATCCTGGCTGGTATCGAAGGCCTGGAAGCCCAGGGCTTCCCGGTGCTGGTCAAGGATGCGTCGCTGGGCGGTGAATTCCCGGTGATGTGCGTGACCTTGATGAACCCGCGTACCGGAGGCGTATTCGCCTCATTCGGCGCGCACCCGAGTATGGAAGTGGCCCTGGAGCGCAGCCTCACCGAACTGCTGCAAGGCCGCAGCTTCGAAGGCTTGAACGATTTGCCGCAGCCAACCTTTGAAGGCCATGCAGTCACCGAGCCGAACAACTTTGTCGAACACTTCATTGACTCCAGCGGTGTAGTGTCGTGGCGTTTCTTCAGTGCCCAGTCGGATTACGAATTCGTCGAGTGGGACTTCTCGGGCCAAGGTGAAAACTCCAACGCCGAAGAGGCCGCGACCCTGTTCGGCATCCTCGACAACATGGGCAAAGAGTCGTACATGGCGGTGTACGAGCACCTTGGCGCCACGGCCTGCCGCATCCTGGTGCCGGACTACTCGGAAATCTACCCGGTGGACGACCTGATCTGGGACAACACCAACAAGGCCCTGTTTTTCCGCGCCGACATCCTCAACCTGCACAGCCTCAGCGATGCCGAGCTCAAGGCCCTGGCCGAGCGCCTGGTGGAGAGCGAGCTGGACGACTACACCGATATCACCACCTTGATCGGCATCGAGTTCGACGACAACACCGCCTGGGGCCAGTTGACCATCCTGGAATTGAAGCTGCTGATCTACCTCGCGTTGCAGCAGTACGAAGACGCCAAGGAACTGGTGGAAATGTTCCTGCAGTACAACGACAACACCGTCGAGCGCGGCCTGTTCTACCAGGCGGTGAACGCGGTGCTGGAGATGGAACTGGACGAAGACCTGGAACTGGCGGACTACGAGGCCAACTTCCGACGGATGTTCGGTAACGAGCGGATGGACGCCGTGATCGGCTCGGTGAATGGCAGCGTGCGTTTCTATGGCTTGACGCCGACCAGCACCAAGCTGGAAGGGCTGGACCGGCATCTACGCTTGATCGAGAGCTACAAGAAACTGCACGGCGCGCGGGCCAATATCACCTCGGCCTGACGCACTGACCTGTGTGGCGAGCGGGCTTGGTGTGGGGAGCGGGCTTGGTGTGGGGAGGTGGCTTGGTGTGGGGAGGGGGCTGTTGTGGCGAGCGGGCTTGCCCCTCCCACCTGGGATTCATGGGGGCTGGAGGATTTATATCCGGGCCAAGGCTTGCGCCAGGTCCGCCCGCAGATCCTCGACATCCTCAACCCCCACCGACAACCGCACCAACCCATCGCCAATACCCAATTGCGCGCGCGTGGCGGCGGGGATGCTTGCGTGGGTCATGATTGCCGGGTGTTCGATCAGGCTTTCCACGCCCCCCAGGCTTTCGGCCAAAGCGAAGATTCTGACGTTTTCCAGGAAGCGCCGGGCGCCGGCCAGGTCGCTGTTCAAATCCAGCGAAATCATCCCGCCAAACCCGCGCATCTGTCGACGCGCCAGTGCGTGCTGGGGATGGGACGCCAGGCCGGGATAGTGGACCCGCGACACTTGCGGTTGTTGTTCCAGCCAGGTCGCCAATGCCAGTGCATTGCTGCAATGGCGCTCCATGCGCAGGGCCAGGGTTTTCACGCCGCGCAAGGTCAGGAACGCATCGAAGGGCCCGGCGATCGCGCCGACCGAGTTTTGCAGGAAGCCCAGGCGTTCGGCCAGTTCCGGGTTGTCGCCAACGATGGCGATGCCGCCGATCACGTCGGAGTGGCCATTGAGGTACTTGGTGGTGGAGTGCACCACGATGTCGAAACCCAGCTCCAGCGGGCGCTGGATCCACGGGCTGGCGAATGTGTTGTCGGCCACGCAGAGGATGCCGCGGTCACGGCAGATGCGCGCGATGGCGCTGAGATCGGTCAGGCGCAGCAACGGGTTGCTTGGGGTTTCAACCCAGACCATGCGCGTGTCGTCTTGCAACGACGCTTCAAACGCCGCGCCATCGCTCAGGTCGACAAAGCTGAAACGGTGCCCCGCACTGCGCTGGCGCACCTTGTCGAACAGGCGAAATGTGCCGCCGTACAGGTCGTTGCCGGAGACGATATGGGCGCCTGCATCGAGTAATTCCAATACGGTGGAAATCGCCGCCAGCCCCGAGGCGAAGGCAAACGCCTGGCTGCCGCCTTCGAGGTCGGCCACGCAGCGTTCCAGGGCAAAGCGCGTGGGGTTATGGGAGCGGCCGTAGTCGAACCCCTTGTGTACGCCGGGGCTGTCTTGCAGGTAGGTGGAGTTGGCGTAGATCGGCGGCATCAGCGCGCCCGTGGTCGGGTCGGGTGATTGCCCGGCGTGGATCACACGGGTGGCAAACGCGCTTTTATCGGGCTGACTCATGCAAGGGACCTCCGTAGGTGATTGAGCAGGTCGACGCGGGTGATCAGGCCGTGGAAGCCCGAGGCGTCGGCGATGATGGCGACCAGGCCGCGATCCAGTTCCGCCTGCAATTCGGCGAGGCTGGAGCTGGGGGCCAGGGTTTGCACTTTATCGGTCATGGCGCTGGCGACGATCATCGAGAAATCCGCGGCGTCATGGTGCAGGCCCAGCAGGATGTCGGATTCGTCGATCACCCCCACCAGTGTCTGGCCGTCCACCAGCACCGGCAGTTGCGAGACATCGGCCAGGCGCATGCGCTGGAAGGCGGTGAGCAGGGTGTCGTCGGGGCTCACGCTGATCACGCGGCCATCTTCGAAGCGGCGGGCGATCAGGTCGCGCAGGTCGCCGTAGTGCTTGTATTGCAGCAGGCCCGCATCCTTCATCCATTGGTCGTTGTAGACCTTTGACAGGTAGCGCGTGCCGGTGTCGCAGACGAACGTGACCACGCGCTTGGGTTCGGTCTGCGCACGGCAATAGCGCAGCGCGGCGGCGAACAGGGTACCGGTGGAGGAACCGCCGAGAATGCCCTCGGCCTTGAGCAGTTGGCGGGCGTGGTCGAAGCTTTCTTCATCGCTGATGGAATAGGCTTGGCGCACGCTGGAGAGGTCGGCGATCGACGGAATGAAGTCCTCGCCAATGCCTTCCACCGCCCACGAGCCTGGCGTTTCCAGGCGGCCACTGCGGCTGTATTCCGCCATTACCGAGCCCACCGGGTCGGCCAGCACCATGGCCAGGTCGGGTTGTACGCGCTTGAAAAAACGGGTCAGGCCGGTGAGGGTGCCGGCCGAGCCGACCCCCACCACAATCGCGTCCACGTCGTGCTGGGTTTGCGCCCAGATTTCCGGGGCAGTGCTGGTTTCATGAGCCAGGGGGTTGGCCGGGTTGTTGAACTGGTCGGCGAAGAACGCGTCGGGAATGCCCTTGGCCAGGCGCGCGGCCACGTCCTGGTAATACTCGGGGTGGCCCTTGCCCACATCGGAGCGGGTGATATGCACTTCGGCGCCCATGGCCTTGAGGTGCAGCACTTTTTCCGTGGACATCTTGTCGGGCACTACCAGCACTACCCGGTAGCCCTTGGCCCGGCCTACCAGCGCCAGGCCCAGACCGGTGTTGCCGGCGGTGGCTTCGATAATGGTGCCGCCAGGGCGCAGGCGGCCGTCGCGTTCGGCGGCGTCGATCATGGCCAGGCCGATGCGGTCCTTGATGGAACCACCGGGGTTTTGCGATTCGAGCTTGAGAAACAGGGTGCAGAGGCCGGTATCGAAACGGCTGACGCGTACCAACGGCGTGTTGCCGATCAGTTCGAGGACGGCGGGGCGGGAAGGCGTAGGCATGTCGTCACCTGGTTACGGGATGGGCGTAGGGTGGGGGACAGCAAAAGGAAAAGCATGGCTTGGAACATAGGCCGGTATCGGGCGGCTCGCAACCGAGCGGTCGGCTGAGTGTCTTTTTTTGGCGCATGGGCGACGCTCGGGTGCGCCATCAATGAGCAGGCCCGAGCACCTGGATGGGCACGCGAGCCCGCTCATCACGGCGTTTCGGCCTTTGGCCTGGGGTTTGCTTTAAGACAGGTCAACTTGGATACAAGATGGAAATCCCTATGCAGAGCGTTATCGGCTGGACCCTTGGCGAATGGCACGCGGCCTATCGCAGCGGGGCGATGACCCCCGACCGGTTGTTGAGCCTGGCGGCGCAATACAGCGCGGATGACACCGCCTGGATTGCCCGCGCACAACCTGAGCAATTGGCCATGCAACTGGCGCAATTGAACGACAGGCTGGACGCGGTGGGCGGCGATATCGACAAGTTGCCGCTGTACGGCGTGCCATTTGCCATCAAGGACAACATTGACGCGGCGGGCTGGGACACCACGGCAGCCTGCCCGGAATTCGCCTACAGCCCAACGTCGGACGCGACCGTAGTCGCCAAACTGCGAGCGGCAGGTGCGATCCTGATGGGCAAGACCAACCTGGATCAATTCGCCACTGGCCTGGTGGGCACACGCTCGCCGTATGGTGCGGTGGGTAACAGTTTCAATGCCGATTACGTCAGCGGCGGTTCCAGCTCCGGCTCGGCCTCGGTGGTTGCCCGTGGGCTGGTGGCGTTTGCGCTGGGCACCGACACCGCAGGCTCGGGCCGAGTACCGGCAGGGTTCAACAATATTGTCGGATTGAAACCGACCAAGGGCCGGTTTTCGAATACCGGCCTGGTGTCGGCCTGTCGCACGTTGGATTGCATCTCGGTGTTCGCCCTGACCGTGGAGGATGCCGCCGCGGTGGCGCAGGTCGCACAGGGCTATGACGCCAGCGACGCATACTCGCGTAGCAACCCCTACACGGCGCCGGTGAGCGTGGGTGCCTCGATCAAGCTGGCAATACCGGCGAGCCTGGAGTTCTTCGGCGATACGCAGAACCAGGCGGTGTTCGAGCAGGCAGTCGAGCACTTCAAGGCGTTGGGCGCGGTGATCAGCGAGGTGGATTTCAGTGCGTTCAAGGCCCTGGCCGACCAGTTGTATTCGGGTCCCTGGGTCGCAGAACGCACGGTGGCCCTGGAAGGCATGCTCGAACACCAGCCGCAGGCCATCAACCCGGTGGTACGCGGCATTGTCGAAAATGGCCTCCAGTACAGCGCCTGCGATGCCTACAAGGCCGAATACCTGCGGGCCGAACTCAGTCGCCGCATCAACGACACCTTGGCGGGGTTCGACGCCTTGCTGGTGCCGACCTCGCCGACGATTCGCACGCGCGCCGACATGCTGCTGGAGCCGGTGCGCTACAACGCGCAATTCGGCTACTACACCAACTTCACCAACCTGGCGGACCTGTCTGCGCTGGCGCTGCCGGCGGGCCTGCGAGCGGACGGTCTACCGTGCGGCATTACCCTGCTCGCACCGGCCTGGCATGACAGCGCCCTGGCGCACCTGGGCCAGCGCTGGCAGGCCAGCCTTGAGTTGCCGCTCGGCGCAACCGAACGCCAACTGCCGGCACCCGCTGCTGCCCAACAGGCACCCGGTACCGTGCGCGTGGCGGTGGTGGGCGCCCACCTGAGCGGCATGCCGTTGAACTTCCAACTGACCACACGCAACGCCGTGCTGGTGGAGCAGACCCTCACGGCCAGCACTTATCGTTTGTATGCGCTGCCCGGCACCGTGCCGCCCAAGCCGGGGCTGGCCAGGGCGGAAGGTGGCCGATCGATCATCGTCGAGCTGTGGGACATGCCTATCGCCCGTTTTGGCGAGTTCGTCGCCGAAATTCCCGCACCGCTGGGGATCGGCACCCTGATGCTGGCGGATGGACGCAGTGTCAAAGGCTTTATCTGCGAACCCTGGGCCCTGGCGGATGCGCTGGATGTCACTGAGTTTGGCGGCTGGCGCGCCTATGTCACCAGCAAGGGGTAAGCATGCCGCTTTCAACGCTGAAAAAACCGCGCGAGCGCCCGGACAGCCTGGCCGAGCAGATCTATGCGCAACTCAAGGCGGATATCTTCGACTTTCGCCTGTTGCCTGGCGACCGTTTCAGCGAGGGCGAAGTGGCCGAGCGCATGAGTGTCAGCCGTACACCCGTGCGCCAGGCGCTGTACCGGCTGGAACGGGAAGGCTACCTGGCGGTGTACTTCCGCAGCGGCTGGCAGGTGAAACCGTTCGACTTCACCTATTTCGAAGAGCTGTATGACGTGCGGATCGTGCTGGAACTGGCCGCTGTCAGCCGTTTATGCGCGATGGAGCAACCGAACCCGATCTTGCAAGGGCTGCAGGCGACCTGGCTGGTGGAGGAATGTGAGCGCCTGCAGGACAGCCAGGCGGTGTCGGCGCTGGATGAACACTTTCACTGCGCCCTGGTGCAAGCCACCGGCAACCGTGAGATGGCACACATGCACTACGCCCTTACGGAAAAGATCCGCATCATCCGGCGCCTCGACTTTACCCAGGCTTCACGCATTGCGGCGACGTACGAGGAGCATGGGCAAATACTCACCGCGATCCTGCAACGGCGTGTCGATCAGGCGCAGCACTTGCTCAAGCGGCATATCGAACTGAGCAAGCAGGCAGTGCGCGAGATCACCTTGCATCGGTTGCAGATGGCCAAGCCGCGCACGCCTTGAGCAAGCCCGTAGGCGCGAGCTTGCTCGCTCCTACACAGGCATTATTGTGCCGGGGCGGAGAGCGGCTGCACCCGTGCAATCAGCGCTGCACTGGCCCGCTGCATCGGTGCGCGCAACTCGCTGCCGATCAAGCCCTGCAATGCCAACGCCGCTTTCACCGGTGCCGGGTTGGGCTCCATGAACAACGTCTGGATCAGCGGCAGCAGCTGGAAAAACGTCTGCCGCGCTTCGGCCAACTGGTTATCCCGCACCTGCTGCCACAGCGCCACAAACTGTTCGGTATGCACGTGAGCCGACGCCGCGATGGCACCGCTGGCACCCAGGCACAGCGCGTTGAAGAGCTGGATATCCTCGCCACACAGCACATCCACTTCGCCGCTGGCCAGCAGTGCCAGGGTATTGCCGAGGTTGCCGCCACAGTCCTTGACCGCCTTGATGCGCTCATGGGCGACGATGTTCAGCAGGGTGGCCTGCTCGAAGGTCACGCCGGTGCGATAGGGGATGTCATAGAGAATGATCGGCACACTGGACGCATCGGCCACCGTACGAAAAAACGCTTCGAGGCCGGCCTGGGAAGGGCGGATATAGCTGGGCGCCGGCACCAGTAAACCGGCCACGGGGCGCTTGAGGACTTGGTCCTGGAACTGCAGCAATTCAATCTGGTTATTGCCCGCCAGGCCCATCACCACACGGTGCGCCGGCACCCACTGCAACACGGCATCGAGCACGGCCAGTTGTTCCTGGCGGCTCAGCGACGCGGCTTCACCGGTGGTGGTGCAGACCATGATCCCGGCCACGTGCTTTTCCAGCAAATGCTCAACCAAACGGCGCAGGCCGATAAAGTCGAGGGCGCCGTCATGAAACGGCGTGACCACGGGAACCCAGATACCTTGAAACGCTGACATGCTCTTTCTCCTGATGGTTGACCGATTAAGTCACCGTCAGAAGGGCAGAGGGAATTGTGCAAGGGGAGGGTGTCCGTCGCGCTCAATGTCCTGTCAGCTCATCTGACGGGACAGCGCGCCCCGGTCACATGAGCGACTGTTTCTTCGATTTGAGGGCGTGTGCAGCGCAACCTTGCGCCTTGGCAATCAAGCCAATGACGGAAAAGTTAACCAGCGACGTTGCGCACATGAGCGGACACACCCTGAAGAAGGCCTCCATCTTCAGGGTGTGTGAGCAAATGTGTCAACCTGATTGAAGGTGTTTTTCACCTTGTGGACGGTTACTCGAATTTATCGATGCGTGTATCGGAGTAGAAAAACTCATTCTTGTCCGTGCTCGACTCCAGGAAGTACGCATAGTCCGTCAGGTAGAACAGGTGGTTAACCCGGTTGTATTTGTCGTTGTCGTTGCGGCACGACAGGGCCTTGGCGCTGCCCAGCAGGTTGGGGTTGAGTTCACTGGCCGGCAATTGGCGCTCGACCACGCAGCGCGTGATGGTCTGTTTGTCGTAGTTGCCAATCACACTGTTGAGGGTCGAACGGGTGCTTTGGTAGACCAAGGTGTCGCCCACCGGCAGGGCTTTCCAGTTACCGGTGAAACTCAGCTGGGTCGTCGTCGTGCTTTCGGCCATGCTGCCGCCGAAGGTGCTCTTGGACACCAGGTCGATCAGGTTTCGCCAGCTTACCGATTGGGATTCGTAGCCTTCGCCACGCAGGGCGATCGACAGCTGGCCGCTGGCGGCGTCGCGGCTGATGAACTGCTCACTGGTCGAGTTACTGGTCTTGCCTTTCATGGTCGAGGTGCCCGTGAAGTGCACGTACTTGAGGCTGCGGGTCGGTTTGTCCTGGTCAAATTGCGCCAGTGCCGCCAGCACCGGTGGCTGTACCGAGCCCAAGGCGATGGTCGCCGGGGCCTTCAGGCGCGGCTTGAACAGTGGCAGCGCGGCGATCTTCTCGGGGGTGGCGCAGACGCTGTTGAACAGCAATTCATAGTCGGTATCGCTGCCGACAATGTTGCGTGGCGTCGGGAAGCTGTCGACCCGGCCGTCACTGACCCGATTGCGTGCATCCAGGTCATAGCCGGCCAGCTCCTTGTAGGTGCCGTTAGCGCAGGACACGGCAAAGTGCTCGCGCTTTTGCGCGTAAGGCGCGTCGTAGGGCAGGTCGTTGAGCACCGTTGGGTTATCGAACGCCGCCCAGAAGCGGACTTCGCCCTCCACGGTCTTGATGCTCGCGGCGTCAATCAGTACCCAATTGCCACGCTCATCCGTCTTGACCAGGCGCCAGTCTGGCTTGGGGGTCTGGGCGCACGCGCGCACGAAGGTCGGGTTGGCGGCCAGCTTCGCGTGCAGGTCGGCTGACAATTTGCGGGCCTCGGTGTAGCGCCCGGCCTTGAGTGGGTAGACCCGCTGCGAACCGTCGAGGTACAGCAAGGACAGTTGCGGCGAAGAACACGCGGCCTCGAACTGCATGGTGCGGCGCGCACCCGGCGTCGACAGCGGCATCAGCAGCTCGAAACTGAGCAGATCGCCTTCGCGCACGATGCTGTTTTCCACCAGCGGCTGGGCGAGGGTGTCGGCGAGCATCTGGTCGACTTTGCTGGCCTGGGTGGCGCAGCCGGACAGGGTGGCAAGGCCGCCCACTAACAAAAGGGTAGAGAAAAAGCGCACAGGAGCCTCTTTGAGTCCATTCAGGGATGTAAGGATGACGGCAAGTGGCGCCGAATCTTTAGCGTGCAGGGTGTGGCGGGGGCAAAGTTTAGTCAGCGTGGCGCGCTCTGTACAACGCCTGTGCAGCGGCCTTTGGGCCGTAGAGTGCCCCAAGGCGCTGCCGGGTGTGTTCAGCGATTGGCGATCGCGGCCTCAATCGTGGCGATGTCGATCTTGGTCATGCTCATCATCGCCTCAAAGGCGCGCTTGGCCGTTGCCGGGTCCGAATGGGTCACGGCGGCCGACAGCACGCGCGGGGTGATCTGCCACGACAACCCCCACTTGTCCTTGCACCACCCGCAGGCACTCGGCTGGCCGCCGTTGTCGATAATGGCCTGCCACAGGCGATCGGTTTCGGCCTGGTCATCGGTGGCCACCTGAAACGAAAATGCCTCGGTGTGCGGGAACGCCGGGCCGCCGTTCAGGCCGATACACGGGATGCCCATGACGGTGAAATCGACGGTCAGGACGTCGCCCTGTTTACCCGCAGGGTAATCGCCAGGCGCGCGGTGGACGGCATTGACCCGGCTGTCCGGGAAGGTCTTGGCATAGAAATTCGCAGCCTCCTCGGCGGTGCCGTTGTACCAGAGGCAGAGGGTGTTTTTATGCGTCATCTCAGGGCTCCACGGTGGATGGGTGTGTGGAGTCTAGACAATGGGCTGAGGCGCGGCAGTCGCGCTTGTCGGTCTGGGACAGCCCTTACAGCTGGCGTTCGATCGCGGCCTTATCAATCACCGACCAGACGTGGGCGATCTTGCCGTCGCCGTATTCCTATTGGATGTAATCGCGGTAAAGACTGGCCAGCGCATTTCTGCCCATCTCATTGATCTCGAATCCTCCATCAAGCCCGTCGCGCCATCAACAACACCGTTGCCGCTGCCGACAACAACCCTGCGCAGCAGCGATTGAAGACACGCTTGCCCCGCGGCTCGGCAAACCAGCGGCGCATATGCAGGCCCATATAGGCATAGACGCTGATCGCGATCCATTCCAGCGCCAGGAACAGCGCGCCCAGCACAGCGAACTGCGGCGTGATCGGCTGGCCCGGTACCACGAACTGGGGGAGGAAGGCGGTGAAGATCAGGATGGCTTTGGGGTTGCCTGCCGCCACCAGGAACTCCTGACGCGCCAGTGCCCACAGGCTGACCTTGGGGGTTGCTGACTCCGCGTGCGCCTGTGGATTCGCACCCCACAGTTGAAACGCCAGATAAAACAGATACGCCGCGCCCAGAATCTTGATCCCGTAGAACAACAACTCAGAGGTTTGCAACACTACCGCGAGGCCGGCTGAGGCAAGGGCGATCATACCGGCGAAGGCGAGCAAGCGGCCAATGCCTGCCAGGCAGGATGTGCGGTAGCCGTAGCGCGTGGAGTTGCTTACGGACAACAGGTTATTCGGGCCAGGCGCCATGTTCAGGGCGAAGCAGGCGGGGAGGAAGAGGGCGAGGGTGGCGAGGTCCATGGCGGCTCCGGGTTTGAGCGGACGGGGAGGGGCGAGGATAAGGGGATTGGGGGCGGTTGGACAATGTGTGTACGGCCAGCACGCCTGGCTTTTTTTGCGGTATGGATCATCGGTCAGCCCCCCTTCAAGCTCTGTAAAAAGCTTGGGCAATACTGGGGTGGAAGACTTCAACAACATTTGACGTTAGCAAACACCTCGAGAAGAAAGCATGTTTGGAACGGAGCGGCCGGTTTTTCTTCAAGTCGTCTTGAATCCCGTTCGAGAGCAGCGTGCCCTTTTTGAAGCATTGTCTGATGCCCAGGTAGAACAAACTACGCTATCGGTCTGCGGTGAATGGTTCGACGCAGCAGCCATCTGATCAACTCGCACTGCGCTGATACGCAACTGTGGATGGGAAGACCGGTTCGCCTGGTCGATGGCACGACGATACCTGCGTCCTGCGACTAACCAGGGGCCATTTCTCGCAGCAACGCGGCTCGCGATGAAATGGCAACAGACCCTAGAGCTGAAAGCGCGAGATGTTCTCTCGCAATGTCACGCTGGTGCGTGCCAATCCTTCGCTTTCCTGCTGAGCGCTGCGGAAGGCGGCAGCGGATTGCTCGGCGCTTTCGCTGACGGTCACGATGCCCCGGCTGATCTGCTCGGCAACGGTACTCTGCTGCTCGGCGGCCGCGGCGATTTGGTGGTTCATGCCGTTGATCCGCTCGATCATGGTTACGATCGTGCTTACCGCGTCACCGGCCTCGGAAACGCCGGACACCGACTGCGCACTGGAGCGCTTGCAGCGTTGCATATGCTGCGAGGTCTCGTCGGCAATTTTCTGCAGACTGGCGATCAGCCCCTCAATCTCTGAGGTGGCCTTCTGGGTACGCTGTGCCAGGCTGCGGACCTCGTCGGCTACCACCGCGAAGCCGCGTCCAGCCTCGCCAGCACGTGCAGCTTCGATGGCTGCGTTGAGGGCCAGCAGGTTGGTCTGGTCGGCCACCGACTTGATCACCTCAAGCACGCCGCCGATATTGCCGGTTTCATTCTTCAGCCGGCTCATGGCAATGTTGGACTGTTCGATTGTCTCGGCCAGCTCGCCGATCATGTTGACGGCATCTTTGGCCTTCTGCTGGCTGTACAGGGCCGCGCTATCTGCATCGCTGGCGGCACTGGCGGCGGATTCGGCATTGCGCGCGACATCCTGCACGGTGGCGGCCATTTGGTGAACGGCGGTGACGATCTGCTCGACCTCGCACTGTGCCATGGCCACGCTCTCGGCGTTTCTCAGGCTCGATTGGCTAAGTTCCTGGCTGGATTCGGCCACGCTCTGTGAGGACAGGTTTATGCCCTTGGTCATGTCCCGCAGGTTCTCCTGCATGCTCAGCAGGGCGGCCATGATGCTGGCTTGTGGTGGCTCAATCGTGCGCTCGCTAGCGCGCAAATCGCCCTGGGCAACTCGTTGGGCGAGCTGGTTGAGTTCACTCGGTTCGGCACCCAGCGCGCGCAGCAGGTTGCGGCTGATGACGTAGCCCAGTACCGCTGCTAGTAAGACGGCCAGCGCAGTAATGGCGAGCAGCAGGTTGCGTTGTGACAGATAGTTTGCGTCATTTTCGCTGACCTGCAGGTCTGCCTTCTGGTTGGTGTAGCGCAGGAATTCGCCAATTGCCTGGGTCAGCTCGGCCAGTAAGGGTGTGCACTGCTCGCTGACCATGCGCAGGGCCTCGTCGTTTTCACCCTTGAACAGATGTTCGGCAATGGTGTGTGCTACCGGTTTGTAGCGGCTCTCGACCTGCTCGATGGTTGAGAACAGTTCACGTGCCTTGGGCGACACATCATCATGGCTATCAATTGCCTGGCGTAGCGCGGCGAGGCTGCCGGCCACCATTTGTTCGTTGATGGCAATTGCGCCTCGCTGCTGTCCTCTCGCGGTGACATTGCTGTTCAAGGCGATGTTACGCAGGGCAATCGCGCGCTGGGCGGCGGCGTCGTTCAGTGTGTTGGCGAGGCGGGCGCGCGCATCAATGCCATTAACGTAGAGAAAAAAGTCCTTATTGCTGTTAGCCAGGGCGTACAGCGAGATAGCGGCGATCAGCAGCATAAACGCGAGCAGGCTGGCATAGCCGGCATAGAGACTGGTCCGTGTAGAGAGCCGGGGAGTGTGCGATGGCATGATGTACCTGCGTAGTGGGAGGAGCGGTTTAGGGACACCTGCAAGCGTATGTATTCGCCCTTGGTCCGCATCCTGCGCAGGTATTCTTTTGTCCGACGGCAACCAGTCGCGGTGTTATTTCCTGGCTAGTCGAAACTTGTACAGATTTTAGTATTTGTACAAGTCTTGTACAACTATATTGGTGTGATGTCGTCATGGCATCACTCAATCCCGATGAACGGTCAGTAACCTCCGATTTCTGGCAGGCGCGGGAAATAGAGGCCTGGCTATCGGGCTGATGACTGTTTGGCGGCGATACAGCCCAAGGCCATCTTTGGGCCGATAGAATCCTGCGAGCGCTGTAAAAATGCGTGGCGTAATTTCTGTACAGGTATTTTGTATGGGGATGAGCTAGGGCGCGCTAATTGTGAGCATGCGCTGCCCTAGGGGCTGTTGCCGTTTCATCGCGAGCCGCGTTGCTGTGAGAAATGGCTCCCGGTTATGGGGGACGAGTTCATTCTCGGATCTCCATGCGAGATGGCGGGGGAGGTTTGCCCAACGTGCGGCGAGGAGGTTATGCAAATGGCGAGCGATGGCGTTGACTGCCCCACTTGCGGGATATCCATGCCGGCTGGCCGAGCATGAGAGGGGCTGGCGGATTCATCGACATGAACGTCTGATTGGTCGATTTTGCCAGCGGGGTTTGAGCAGCGCCACAGCCGGCCATTTACAACAAAATAACGCCCGTCCGGGGTTGTAGGGTTCATGAGCCTAGCTCCAGGTGTGCGACCCTATTTTTCATCTTATACCTGTCGATATAGAGAGCAGCCGTTCAAGCTGTGGACACGTTTAGCCGCGTCCAACCCACCCTGTTTACAAATACCTGCTGACACGAAGGATCCTGTGCATGCTCCAATCCCTGCTCGACAAAATCTTCAGTCGTCCTCTGACTCAGGAAGGATTTGCCAAAAAATTTATCGAGTCAGCCCGCAAGGCTGGCTACAGCGAGGCCATGGACTTTCAGGCTAGCGAGTTTCGCATCCGTCATAACAATGGCTCGTACTTCAATCTTCATAACGCCTTTCGCGACTATCAAAATGGAGACAAGACCCAGAAGGCTGCAATTCTGAATGGGTACGTATCGACTCTGTTGGAGTCTGGCCAGAGAACCGGGACGGTCTTTGAAAACGTGAAAGCACAATTACGTCCGGTGATTCGAAATCTTGCCATGCTTGAGGAAGTTCGACTGGAGCACGCCAGAAATGGTGGCGACAAGCCGCACGATGTCGTTTATCAGTCCTTGGGCCGCGACTGTGTGATTATGCTTGCCGTCGACTCTCCCGAGTCCACCGCCACCCTTACGAGAGGCCCTGAAGCGCAGTGGGGTGTCACAATGGATGAGGCAGTGGCGATCTCCATTGAGAACTTGCGCGATGCTACGCACGAGGCCTTCGGTGAGATCATCCCTGGGCTCTACGCCGCGCAGTGGGCGGACGGATACGACAGCAGCAGAGTCTTGTTGCCAGATGTTCTACAGCGCGCACCCGTTAAAGGTCGACCGGTGTTCATGATCCCCAGCCGTGACGTCTTGATGGTCACGGGCGACAAGGACGAGCAAGGCATCCGTCAGATGGTCGAGCTTAGCTTCAAAGCGCTTGAGAGGGGCAGGGCAGTCTCCACCGACATTTATACCTATGACGGGCGCGATATCGTCCCATTTCACCCTGATGATGAAGGGGTCAATAACCGTCTGGCCACGCTGGAACATTTGCTGCTCCAGGGTAGCTACAGTAATCAGAAAGAGTTGCTCGATAAGGTCAATCTGGAAACGAGCGTCGATGTGTTTGTTGCCTCGTACCTTCTCTACGAGCTGTCTGAACAGAACGGCAAAACCGTATCGATGAGCGCTTGGACAAAAGGTGTGCCGACCCTATTGCCCAAGAGTGATCGCATCGTGTTGGTTGAACCCGTTGAGGGTGGGGAACCTACAGTCAAAACCGTTCTATGGAGCGAGTTTGAATCCGAGCTTGGCGATCTGCTGACTACAGAAACTGGCTATCCACCTCGCTATCGGACACTAGGATTTCCTTCGGCAGAGCAGCTTAATCGCCTGACTGCCTTGTGATCGCCGCTTGGCGCACTGCGATGGAGGTATGAATGCCCGACACTTACAGCGCGCATGATCATGCGAACCGCAATCAGGCAGAAATCCTCGCCAGCAACCATTGCGCTTGCTTTGGTTGCTATGCGGTATTTCCTGCTTCTGATGTGACACGGTTTACTGAGACCACGGCATGGTGTCCAAAATGCGAGGCTTTCAGTACGGTCGTTGGCGATGCCTCCGAGCTGCCTTTGGATCGAGAGTTTCTGGAGGTAGTTCACGATCACTGGATCGGGCCTCAAGATTGGTTGGATGAGATGGCGGCGCAGACTCATGCGATCGCAACTGCTGTTTACAGGCAGACAAGCACAACGATGGATGAGGAACGAGTTCGTCCTTGGTGGAAGTTTTGGCGATGACACTTCCAATTATCCAGCGATTGCATGTGATCAGTAGGAGTGACCGCTTTTGGCCGAAAGTGGTCCTTCGCGAACGGCAGCTCTCGGCTAGCGGAGTTTATCAAATCGTACTTTCACCAACTCATCTTGATAAAACTATTCAGAAAGGAAAGCTATGAATTTTATATATTGCGACCATGGAGTAATAGTTGAGTGGTTGAAAGGCGCACCTATCGCCACCAACGCAATAAATAAAATCCTGGACGCTAATTTACAGCCTGTATATAGTCCGGCTCATATTGAAGAGTTGGCAGTTCCAGTACAAAGAAGTGGGCTTCCTGAAAAAACAATCATAGAGGAGATGAAGAAGCTCTCACTCCTCACCAAAAATATCGAGATACTTCCAAATTCTCGCAGAGGGTTGCGTAAGATACACTCTGAGGGCGATTTTGGCGCATTTATATGTATAGAGAATCCTAAAAAATGTTATGCGCGAGTTACTTATGGTTATAAACCTCTCAATGATCTAGCTGAGAGTGGGCAGCAGTTATTTTCGAGTAGTGCCAACCGAGACGCGAATGGTCGGGTTCCAGGCACAGTAAATCTCCGCAACCCACAAGATATTTTGCAGACGGACTCCGTAAAACAGCAGATACTTTCAGAATACCACTCTATATTTCATACAGGGCGTCAATATGCTCAAGCTGTGACGGGTATTTCAAAACAGTCACCATTTGTTGATATTGCAGATCCTGAGGGCTGTATCAATTTACTGAAAGGTAATCACGATGCGACTCAAGCAATGATAGAGTCAGTTATAAAGTGTCTGATTAGGGAAAGATATTATCCTGACCCCGTTAAGAAATACAGATCGGAAATGCATGATATATCCCATGCAGTGTATGCTTCATACTTTAACTTGTACGTTATAGAAGATGAGAAGTCTCGAAAAAAATGCGTGGCAGCCTATGAGTTTCTCGGTGTGAATACCAGAGTATTATCTCCTAATGAGGTTATCCAAGACCTCTAATTTAAATGTTCTAATTATACTTCTGGCGGGCAGGCTAAAGATTCAAAAGGAATCTGCTACAAGCGCTGCGAATGCCACGAACGCAACCGGTGATGCGACACATATACCGTAAACTCATGGAAGGGCTATTTTTGACCGATTTCTGCCTGCCACGATCGGCTGAAACCGACCCATTATAGATGGTCGGTCAGATGGGGCAGAAACCGGCCAGTAACGAATGCTCGGACTAGAAGTGCTTACAGGTTGAAGAGTCGCCCCAGGGGATGAGCATCCTGCTGGCATCAGCGTTGGATAACCATCACACTCAATCGCTTACCACTGTTTTTTCTCAGCCATATCAAATACTATGCGCATTAGGTTCATTGAGCTAATAGAAAGCGATTGCCTATTTCAGAATCATAATAAACACGCATAAAATTCTTAGATATATCGATTTGAGGGATTGAATTGACATACGCATTGATTGATAACGCCACTTTGACTGCAGTCCAGAGGATCGAAGGTCATATTCTTACCAAATCAAAGGATTCGATTGATACGGATATTGTCGCCTTCGAAAATTATATACAGTCAATTTTGTTTTATGACAGGATTGTTGCAGTTGATGATTACATTCCGGAGCATAGAGACAGTAGAATCTCTCACTTCAGTAACATATCTTTCCTTGGTAAAAAAGATTTTGGCCTGGATGCAATCGAAAGTGAGGCCAGGAAAATATCTGATGAATTGCAACCTAAGCTACGCGGGGGAGAGTTTGTTAATGACGATTTCAGAAAGCTGATTGAGCTTCTTCAGACGCATATCGTATGCACGTGGGATATTAGCTCAAGTGTTTACCATCTGACGCTAAAAAATCTTTCGAGCGACGGTAAGGAGTTCGAAAAATATGGAAATATTGCGGCTGCCATTTTTTCCGAGCTTGGGGACGCTGCTGAATCTGGGAATAGAACTCAGGGAAGTGTGGAGCTACTAGATCGATTTGGTAATCCTATAAGAAAAGGCTACAAGGTTCCTGGTGCTAAGTGGGGGGATGGTACGTCTGCAGGTGAAGCATCAGATGCAATCAAGGCCTTCGTGGCCTCGCTAACTTGGTTGGCTAATCGCTCAGTATTTTATTCCCTTGCAGCTAAACATTTTCAAGCGGATACTTTTCTTTACCCAATAAGGCAGGCGTATCAACAAGTTTATTTAAGCGAGAGCTGCCAGTACGGGTTCGATTATGCGAAACATATAGTTGAGCACTTCTCTACTTCGCTTAGCAATGACTTGATAGATATTCACTCTGGTGGTAAGACAACAGCAACAGCAACATCTCTTCCGGTTTTTTCGGCATGGCTGGCAAAAGAAACTGGTGATCCTAGCCGAATAGTAGAGGCCGCGTACAACATTAGAAGTAATACAGAGTTCGTTGAAGCTCGGGAGAAAATGCGCGAAATAAGACGTTCGTTTGATGAGGATGAGCTGGCAGTCGCAAATAAATGTGTGGCCTGAATGGCACTTACTTAACCTTCTTCGGATGTCCATTTTTCCTGACCTCGGCCCT
>NZ_JBMDIS010000086.1:0-27395 GCF_057808775.1 Pseudomonas sp. FG86
CGTGCGGAAGCTTGGCGAACACCTGCTGCTGTGCGTCCACCGGCAAGGCTTCGCCACTGCACACAATGCGTTGCAGGCTGTGGCAATGGGCGACTTCCGGGTCCTGGAGGAACGCCTGCAACATCGACGGCACGAAGTGCAGCGTGGTGATCTGTTCGGTCTGAATCAGGCTGACCAGTTTGGCTGGATCGCGGTGATCCCCCGGTGCTGCCACAACCAGGCGCGAACCGGTCATCAGCGGCCAGAAGAATTCCCACACCGACACGTCGAAGCTGAACGGGGTCTTTTGCAGCACGCTGTCGCTGGCATCCAGGGTGTAGGCTTCCTGCATCCAGTGCAGGCGGTTAAGCAACGCCGCATGCCGGTTGCCCGCCCCCTTGGGTTGGCCGGTGGAGCCGGAGGTGTAGATCACGTAGGCCAGGTTTTCGCCGTCCAAGGCGATGCCAGGGTTCTCTTCGCTGTAGCCTTCGAATGTTGATTCACCCAACACCAGGGTTTCCAAACCTTGGGGAATCGGCAGTTGCGCCAGCACCTGCGCTTGAGTCAGCAGCAGCTTCACGCCGCTGTCTTCGAGCATGTAGGCCAGGCGTTCGCGCGGGTACTCCGGGTCCAGCGGCACGTACGCACCGCCGGCCTTGAGCACCGCCAGCAGGCCAACCACCATTTCAACGGAACGCTCCAGCGCCAGCCCCACCAGCACATCCGGCCCGACGCCTGCCTCGAGCAAACGATGGGCCAGGCGATTGGCGCGGCGGTTCAGCTCGGCATAGCTCAGCGACACATCGCCGAAGCGCAACGCTGGCGCCTGCGGTGCACGCGCAACCTGCGCTTCAATCAGCTCATGCACGCAACGCTGCACTGGGTAGTCCCGCGCGGTGGCGTTCCATTGGTAAACGATTTGCTCGCGCTCAGCCGCGTCCAGCACCGCCAGGTCCTGCAACGGCAACGCCGGGTTGGCCACGGCCACGCGCAACAGGCCCAGCCAGTGGCGCAGCATGCGCGACGCCGTGGCGGCGCCGAACAGGTCGGTGGCGTAGGTCAACGAGGCCCGCACGCCGTCGGCGCTTTCCTGGGTGTCCAGGCTCAGGTCGAACTGGGCGCTGCGGGTCTCCCATTCCAGGTTGGCCACGCGCAGGCCCGGCAGTTGCCGGGCGCTCGCCTGGGTGTTGGCCTGATGGTTGAACATCACCTGAAACAACGGGTTGTGGCTCAAGGTACGTTCCGGTTGCAACGCCTCGACCAACTGCTCGAAGGGCAGGTCCTGGTGGGCCTGGGCTTCCAAGGCGCGGCGCTTGGTGTGCTGGAGCAATTGAGCAAAGCTCATTTGGCCGTCGAGATCGGCCTTGAGCACCTGGGTGTTGACGAAAAAGCCGATCAGCGATTCGGTCTCGACGCGGTTGCGGTTGGCAATCGGCACGCCGACCCGGATGTCCTGCTGGCCGCTGTAGCGATACAGAAACGCCTGGAACGACGCCAGCAGCAGCATGAACAGCGTCACGCCTTCACCCTGGGCCAAGGCTTTCACCCCGGCCACCAGCGCGGGTTCCAGGGCGATGTCCTGGCGCGCGCCCAGGAAGCTCTGTTGCGCCGGACGCGGGTGATCGAGGGGCAGCTCCAGCACCGGTTGCGTGCCACCGAGCAGCTCACGCCAATAGGCCAACTGCCGCGCCTTCTCGCCCGCTTCCATCCAGCGGCGTTGCCATAGGGCGTAGTCAGCGTACTGGATCGGCAACGGCGCCAGGGTGCAGTCCTCGCCCTGGCTGTAGGCCGCGTAGCGTTGCATCAGTTCCTGCACCATCACGCCCATGGACCAACCGTCCGAGACAATATGGTGCTGCACCAACACCAGCACGTGCTCGTCTTCACTCAGGGTGAGCAGGCTGACCCGCAGCAGCGGACCTTGCTGCAAATCGAACGGCCGCGCGATTTCGGCTTCCACGCGCGCCTTGAGCCGGGCCTCGTCGACCGGGCTTTCAGCGATCCGGACCACGGCATGGGCCAGCACTTCCTGGGAACGCTGTTCATCGCCCAGGTGCAAACGGGTGCGCAGGCTTTCATGCCGCGCCACCAGGGCATCGAAGCTGCGTTGCAGGGCAGCCTTGTCCAGTCGCCCGCTCAGGCGCAGGGCTCCGGGGACGTGATACGCGGCGCTGTCCGGGTCGAGCTGCCAGAGGAACCACTGGCGCTCTTGGGCGTAGGACAGCGGCAAGTGTTGGCCGTCCTCGCGGATCGCGGCAATCGGCAATTGAGCGAAACTCATGCCACGGCTTTGCAGACGTTGATAGAACTGCTGGCGCTGTTCCAGCGGCAAGCGAAGAAAGCGCGAGACCAGGTCGATATTCGGGTTGGAAAGCATGGTTCAAATCGCCTCTAGTTCGCTCAAAAAGTCACGAAGGTCATCAAAATCTTCCGCCGTACCCGCGCGGAAGGTGGCAGCCGCCTGGGCATAGGCGCGCAGTGAATCGGTCTGGAACACTTCCACCAGCGGCACTTCCAGGCCCAGTTCAGCCTGGACCCGCGAGGTGATCTGGATGGCCAGCAGCGAATGGCCGCCGACTTCGAAGAAGTTGTCGTTCAAGCCCACCTGCGGCAGACGCAGCACCTCGGCCCAGATCGCGGCGATCTGTTGCTCCAGCTCGGTTTCAGGCGCCACGTAGTGTTGTTGCAACTGGCTCGGGTCCGGCGCGGGCAAGCCCTTGCGGTCGAGCTTGCCGTTGGGGGTCAGCGGCATCTGCGCGAGGAACATGAAGTGCGCCGGCACCATGTAGTCCGGCAGGCGGGACTTGAGGGCGCGGCGCAGGGCATCGCGGAACTCCACCGCGTTGATCAGGGCGGGGTCGGCAGGCACCACATAGGCCACCAGTTGCTTGCCGGTCGGGCCGTCCTGGGCCACGACCACAGTTTCGCCGACGCTGTCCTGCTCTCGCAGGCGCGCTTCGATTTCGCCCAGTTCGATGCGGAAGCCGCGGATTTTCACTTGATGGTCGACGCGGCCGAGGTAGTCCACCACGCCGTCCGGGCGGCCACGGGTCAGGTCGCCGCTGCGGTACACGCGGCTGCCGGGTTTGCCGAAGGGGTCTGGCACGAAGCGTTCGGCGGTCAGGGCCGGACGTTCCAAGTAACCCCGGGCCACACCCTCCCCGCCCAGGTACAACTCACCGGCCACACCGATGGGTTGCAGGTTGAGTTGCGCGTCCAGCACATAGCCGCTGCGGTTGCCGAGCAGTGTGCCGATGGGCGCATAGACCGCACCGCACGAGTCCCCCTTGCGGGCCTTCCACAACAACGGCGTGACCACGGTTTCGGTCGGGCCGTAGCCATTGAACAGGTAGGTCGGTTTCAGCGCACGCCAGGCCAGGTCGTAGCTGGCTTGCGCCACCGCATCGCCGCCGAAGCAGTACACCCGCACGGCCGGTGGGTTGCCGTCGCGCTCGGCATGCTCGGCCAGCTGTTGCAGGTACACCGGCGGGAACACGGCCATCGTCACCTGGTGGCGATGCATCTGCGCGTAGGTGTATTCGGGCAACCACAGGCTGTCATCGCGGATCAGCACGCTCGCACCGTTGATCAGCGGGTGCATCCAGCCTTCGTGGGAACCGTCGAAGGCGAACGACATGAAGTGCAGTTCGCAATCGGCCGGCGAGGTTTCATAGCGCTCGCCCGTGGCAATGATGTGCGCCACCAGCGGGCCGTGGGACACCGCCACGCCCTTGGGCAGGCCGGTGGAGCCGGAGGTGTAGATCACGTAGGCGAGGTTGTCGCCGTGCAGCTTCACGTCTGGAGCCGTGTCGCTGTAATCGGCCCACGCCTCGGTGCGATCGATCGCCAGGGTATCCAAGCCGTCAGGGATCGGCAGTTGCTGCAACGCCCGCGAGTGAGTCAGCAACAACCGGGCGCGGCTGTCTTGCATCATGTACAGCAGGCGATCACGCGGGTATTCGATATCCAGCGGCACATACACCCCACCCGCCTTGAGCACGGCGAGGAACGCCACCATAATCTCGGCGCTGCGTGGCATGGCAATCGCCACGCGCACTTCCGGGCCCACACCACGGGCGATCAGTGCACGGGCCAGGCGGTTGGCCTGGCGGTCCAGCTCGCCGTAAGTCAGGGTCTGCGCGTCGAACTTCACCGCCACGGCCTCCGGTGTTTCAGCGGCGCGGTCAGCGACCAATTCGTGCACCAGGCGCGTGGCCGGGAAGCCGGAATCGGTGCGGTTCCACAGCTGCAAGATGTGCTGCTGCTCGTCGCGATCCAGCAGGTTCAATTGGCCAATGCTCTGCGCCTGATCATCGACCATCGCCTGCAACAGGTTCTGCCAGTGGCGCGCCATGCGCTCGATGGTCGAGGCGTCGAACAGATCGGTGGCATAACTCAGCGAGGCGCCCAGTTGCTCCGGGGACTCTTCGATATCCAGGGTCAGATCGAATTGCGCGACGGCTTCGTCCCAGCTCACCGGGCTCATGTCCAACTGCGCCAGGCTCCGTAAATGCCGGCCGGACTGGCTGATATGGTGGTTGAACGCGACCTGGAACAACGGGCTAAGGCTCAGGCTGCGCTCCGGCTGCAGGGCTTCGACCAGTTGCTCGAACGGCAGGTCCTGGTGGGCCTGGGCCTCCAGCGCGCGCTGTTTGACCTGGGCCAGCAATTGGCGGACGGTGGTGTGCCCGTCGATGTCGGCCTTGAGTACCTGGGTGTTGACGAAGAAGCCGATCAGGCCCTCGATCTCCACGCGGTTGCGGTTGGCGATGGGCACGCCGACGCGAATATCCCGTTGGCCGCTGTAGCGATGCAACAGCGCCTGGTAAGCCCCCAGCAACAGCATGAACACGGTCACGCCTTCACGCTGGGCGAGGGCCTGGAGACGCTCGACCAACGGCACCGGCAGCGCAATATTCAGGCGCGCGCCACGATGGGTAGGCACCGCCGGGCGCTGATGATCGAACGGCAGCTCCAGCACCGGTTGTTCACCCCCCAGCAGGTCTCGCCAGTAAGCCAGTTGGCGAGCCTTCTCCCCCGCCTCCATCCAGTCGCGCTGCCACTGCGCGTAATCGGCGTACTGGATCGGCAAGGCCGGCAGTTGCAGCATTTGGCCCTGGCTATAGGCGGCGTAGAGTTGCACCAGTTCATCGACCATCACCTGCATCGACCAGCCATCGGAGATGATGTGGTGCTGCACCAGCACCAAGACATGCTCGTCCTCGGCCAGGCGCAACAGGGTCACACGCATCAGCGGGCCCTGGCGCAGGTCGAACGGCTGGGTGATGCGCGCTTCGACCTGCGCCTTGAGATGGGCTTCATCGGAGTCGACCGGGTGCAATTCGATCCGCGCCCGCGGGCTGATCACTTGAACGGTACGACCGGCCTCTGGCTGGAAGTGGGTACGCAGGCTTTCGTGGCGCGCCACCAGCGTATCGAAGGCGCGCTGCAGGGCGTCGCGATCCAGCCGGCCTTTCAGGCGCAAGGCGCGGGGCACATGGTAGGCGGCGCTGTGCGGGTCCAACTGCCAAAGGAACCACTGGCGCTCCTGGGCATAGGACAGGGCCAAGGGCTGGTCACGTTCGGCCCGCTCAATCCGGGTGATTGCAACGCGGGCCTGGGTCAAGGCGCGGACAAAGTTGCCCAGCACGGGCTGCTCAAACAGCGCCTTCACATTCACGTCCAGGCCCAAGCCATGGCGCATACGTGACACAGCTTGGGTGGCCAATAGGGAATGGCCGCCCAGCTCGAAGAAATGGTCGTGCATCCCGACACGTTCCACGTCGAGTACTTCAGCCCAGATCGCGGCGACCTGTTGCTCCAGCTCGCTGCTCGGCGCGAGGTACTCACGGCCGACGACATCGGGCTTGGGCAGGGCTTTGCGGTCCAGCTTGCCGTTAGGGCTGAGCGGCATCTGCTCCAGTCGCAGCCATTGGGCCGGCACCATATAGTCCGGCAAATGGCTGGCCAGGTGGGCGCTCAAGACCTCACGCCAATCCTCCTCGGCGCCTTGCAGCACCAGGTAGCCGACCAGGTATTTGCCGTCGACCGCCAACACCGCGGCCTCACGCACCCAGTCGTGCTCCAGCAGGCGCGCTTCGATTTCACCCAGCTCGATACGCAGGCCACGCAATTTCACCTGATGGTCAATGCGCCCGGCGTATTCGATCACGCCGTCGTCGCGGTAGCGCGCCAGGTCGCCGGTGCGGTACAGGCGCTCGCCTTTTACGAACGGGTTGGCGATGAAACGCTCGGCGGTCAGCGCCGGACGACGGTGATAACCGCGCGCCAGACCGACGCCACCCAGGTACAGCTCGCCCAGTACGCCGACCGGGGCGGGCTCGAAGTTGTTGTCGAGGATGTAGCAGCCGAGGTTGGCAATCGGACGGCCAATCGGTACGGCGTCGCGACCCTCTTCAATGCAGGTCCAGTGGGTCACGTCGATGGCGGCTTCGGTCGGGCCATAGAGGTTGTAGAGCGTGGCGTGCGGAAGTTTGGCGAACACCTGCTGCTGCGCATCCACGGGCAAGGCTTCGCCACTGCACACAATGCGTTGCAGGCTGTGGCAATGGGCGACTTCCGGGTCCTGGAGAAACGCCTGCAACATCGACGGCACGAAGTGCAGCGTGGTGATCTGTTCAGCCTTGATCAGGCTGATCAGCTTGGCTGGATCGCGATGATCCCCCGGCGCTGCCACAACCAGGCGCGAACCGGTCATCAGCGGCCAGAAGAATTCCCACACCGACACGTCGAAGCTGAACGGGGTCTTTTGCAGCACGCTGTCGCTGGCATCCAGACCATAGGCTTCCTGCATCCAGTGCAGGCGATTGAGCAACGCCGCATGCCGGTTGCCCGCCCCCTTGGGTTGGCCGGTGGAGCCGGAGGTGTAGATCACGTAGGCCAGGTTTTCGCCGTCCAAGGCGATGCCAGGGTTCTCTTCGCTGTAGCCTTCGAATGTTGATTCACCCAGCACCAGGGTTTCCAAACCTTGGGGGATCGGCAGTTGCGCCAGCACCTGCGCCTGGGTCAGCAGCAGCTTCACGCCGCTGTCTTCGAGCATGTAGGCCAGGCGTTCGCGCGGGTACTCCGGGTCCAGCGGCACGTACGCACCGCCGGCCTTGAGCACCGCCAGCAGGCCAACCACCATTTCAACGGAACGCTCCAGCGCCAGCCCCACCAGCACATCCGGCCCGACGCCTGCCTCGATCAAACGATGGGCCAGGCGATTGGCGCGTCGGTTCAGCTCGGCATAGCTCAACGAAACGTCACCGAAACGCAACGCTGGCGCCTGCGGTGCACGCGCGACCTGCGCTTCTATCAGCTCATGCACGCAACGCTGCACTGGGTAGTCCCGTGCGGTGGCATTCCAGTCGCCGAGCACCTGGCGGCGCGCGGCCTCCGTCAGCGACGGCAAATCCCCCAGGCGCTGCGCTGTGGTGCTGGCCAAGCCTTGCAACAGGTACTGGAAGTGCGTGGCCAGTTGCTCGATCTGCGCCTCACTGAACACCTGCACATCAAAGCTGAACTCGAATTCCAGGCCCGCGCCTGCCCCCAACAAGACGGTCAGCGGGTAGTGGGTCTGCTCGATGTTCTGCACATCACTGAAGGTCAACCCGGCCGGCGCGCCAGCGGCCAGCGCGGCGGACACCGGATAGTTTTCAAACACCAGCAGCGTGTCGAACAACGCCGCGCCACTGGCGCCCGCCCAACGCTGGATATCGAACAAGGGCGTGTGCTCGTGCTCACGCAAGCTGAGGTTCTGTGCCTGTACCTGTTGCAACCACTCACTGACCCACAAGGTCGGGCTCGGGGTGGCGATCACCGGCAAGGTATTGATGAACAGCCCGACCTGCTGCTCCACACCCGGCAACCCCGCCGGCCGCCCGGCCACCGTGGCGCCGAACACCACGGTGTCCTGGCCGGTCTGGCGTTGCAGCAGCAACAGCCAGGCGGCTTGCACCAGCGTGTTCAGGGTGATTTTGTGGGCCTGGGCAAACGCCTTGAGTGGCGCGGTCTGCGCGACGCTCAGGGCCAGGGCGTAGCTGCCTTTGGCCGAAGAATGCTCGGTCGGGGTGGCGCGCGCCAAGCGCGTCGGCGCCTGCAACGTGGCCAACTGGCCTTTCCAGAATGCCTCGCTGGCCGACGAGTCCTGGCCTTGCAACCAGCCAATGTAGTCGCGGTAATGCCCTTGCAGCGCCGGCAACGGCTGGCCGACATAGTGCTGCAAGACCTCCCCCAGCAATTGCGCCCGGCTCCAACCGTCCAACAGGATGTGATGGTTGGTGAGGATCAGGTGGAAACGATCGACACCGATACGCACCAGTTTCAGGCTGAGCAACGGCGCCCGATCCAACACGAAGCCTTGCGCGCGCGTGGATTCGCTCAACGCATCCAATGCCGCTTGCGGGTCTGGTTGCGCCTGCCAGTCGTACTCGACGAAGGGCAAGGCGCTCTCGCGATACACCGCTTGCAACGGCTGCGCCTGGTCCTGCTGCCAGATAAACCCGGTGCGCAACATGTCGTGCCGCGCCAGCACCTGCTCCCAGGCGCGTTTGAAGCGCGGCACATCCAGGCCGTGGAGATTGGCGCGCAACTGGCTGACATAGATTGCGTCCTGATCCTGCTGGTACAGGCTGTGGAACAGCATGCCCTGTTGCATCGGTGACAGTGGGTACAGGTCCTGCACGTCGCGCGATGGCAGCGCCAGGTCGTCCAGTTGCCGTTGAGTGAGGCGGGCCAGGCTGACATCGGCCGGCGTGAAAGCACCGTGTTGCGGATCGACGCAATGCTCGATCAGCGCCAACAGCTCGCGCTGGTAATCGTCCGCCAGGCCCTGAAGGGTCGAGGCCTGGAACATCTCGCGGCTGAAGCCCCATTGCAGCGCCAGTTCGCCACCGTACACCTGGCCCTCCACCGTCAGCCAGTTGGCCAGCGGTGCTGCCGGGTCCTGGGCCTGGCCACTGCCTTGGCTCGCGGGCACGAACAGCGCCGACTCATCGAACTGGCGGTCGAACTGGCCCAGGTAGTTGAAGGTAATGCGCGGCGCGGCCAACCCGGCGAGGGACGCGCGGGCCTCGGGCGTCCCCAGATAACGCAGCAGGCCGTAGCCCAGGCCCTTGTCGGGCACGGCACGCAGTTGCTCCTTGACCGCTTTGATCGCGCTCGACAACTCGCCCTCAGCTTGCAGGCGGACCGGGAACAGGCTGGTAAACCAACCGACGGTGCGGGTCAGGTCGAGCCCATCGAACAGGTCTTCGCGGCCATGGCCTTCGAGCTGGATCAGCGCGGCAGGCTGGCCGCTCCAACGGCAGATCACGCGGACCAACGCGGTCAGCAGCAGGTCATTGACCTGGGTGCGATAGGCCAGCGGCGCGTCCTGCAACAACCGGCGGGTCTGCTCGGCATTGAGGCGGGTCTCGAGCCTGCCCTCCAGGTGGTTTTGCAGGCCGCCCTCGGGGTTGTCGCACGGCAGCTCGGTGTCGCTGGACTGGGCCTGCCAGTACGGCAATTGCGCGCTGAGGGTGCTTGCATGGGCCTGCAACTGCCGCGCCCAGTGCTGGTAGGCGCTGGTCTTGTTTGGCAAGGGCTGCTCGCGATAAGCCTGTTGCAGGTCCTCCAGCAGAATGCGCCAGGACACGCCATCGACCACCAGGTGGTGCACCACCAGCAGCAAGCGTTGTGTGCCATCGGCCAGGCTGACCAACGCGGCACGCAGCAGCGGGCCTTGCGCCAGGTCGAGGCTGCGCTGGGCTTCGTCACACAGTGCTGCCAGCTCAGCATCGGTGCTCGCGTGGGATTGCCACAACGCCGCCTCCGTCACCGGCACGGCGTAGGCTTGCTGCCAGCCGTCGCCCTGTGGGGTAAAACGCAGGCGCAGGGCGTCGTGATGGTTGATCAAGTGCGTCAAGGCGGCGTCCAGCCGCGCAGGCTCCAGCGCCTCGCGCGGGGTCAGCAACAGTGACTGGTTCCAATGCTGGCG
Source organism: Pseudomonas sp. FG86 (assembly GCF_057808775.1). Taxonomy (NCBI): domain Bacteria; kingdom Pseudomonadati; phylum Pseudomonadota; class Gammaproteobacteria; order Pseudomonadales; family Pseudomonadaceae; genus Pseudomonas; species Pseudomonas sp. FG86. The sequence goes on from NZ_JBMDIS010000086.1 coordinate 9,959, forward strand.
CGCCGGGATCGCCTGGGCGAAAAAACCCTGCTGCACCGGGGTCAGGATCACCTCCCCGCTCACCGGGCCCTGATCGATAACGATCGACGCGTCCTGGCTCGCTACCCGCGCCAGGCTGCGCACACTCTGGTACTGGAACAGGTCGCGCGGGCTCAGGCGTATGCCCGCCTGGCGCGCACGGCTGACCACCTGGATGGAGATGATCGAGTCGCCGCCCAGTTCGAAAAAGTTGTCGTCCAGGCCGACCTGCTCGACCCCGAGCACATCGCGCCAGATCGCCGCCAACGCTTTCTGTACAGGCTCCTGCGGGGCCGCGAATGCCTGCTGCGCCACAGCTTCCGGCAATGGCAAGGCCTTGCGGTCGAGCTTGCCGTTGGCGGTCACCGGCAGCTGGTCCAGGGTGATCAAGTGGGTGGGGACCATGTACTCCGGCAAGCTGTCGAGCAGCCAGGCCTTGAGGTCGATTGGCGCGTCGCCATTCGGCACCAGGTACGCCACCAACTGCTTGCCGCCGTGCACCAGCACCACGGCTTCACGTACGCCGGGGTGCTGCATCAGTTGCGCTTCAATTTCGCCCAGCTCGATGCGCAGGCCGCGCAACTTGACCTGATGATCGAGGCGGCCCAGGTATTCGAGCACGCCGTCGGCCCGTTGGCGCACGCGGTCGCCGGTACGGTACAGGCGCTCCCCCGCAACGAACGGGCTCGGCACAAAGCGCTCCGCCGTCAAGCCAGGGCGCCGATGGTAACTGCGCGCCAGGCCGGTGCCGCCCAGGTACAGCTCGCCGGATACGCCAGCGGGCACGGGGTTGAGCTGGGCGTCGAGCACATAGGTGGCGAGGTTGGCGATCGGGCGGCCAATGGGCACGCTATCGGCGCCTTCGTCGACGCACGTCCAGTGGGTCACGTCGATAGCGGCTTCGGTCGGGCCGTAGAGGTTGTACAGGGCGGCGTTCGGCAATTTGGCGAACACCTGGCGTTGCGCGTCGAGGGGCAATGCCTCGCCGCTGCACACGATGCGCTTGAGGCGGGTACAGCGCTGCACGCCCGGCTCATGGATAAACGCCTGGAGCATCGACGGCACAAAGTGCAAGGTGGTGATGGCGTGCTGGCCGATGGTCTCGATCAGGCGCGCGGGCTCACGGTGTTCGCCTGGCGCGGCCACCACCAGGCGAGCGCCGGTCATCAGCGGCCAGAAGAACTCCCATACCGATACGTCAAAGCTGAACGGAGTTTTCTGCAGGACCGCGTCACTGGCATCCAACGCGTAGGCCTGCTGCATCCAGCACAGGCGGTTGACCAGTGCACGGTGGCTGTTGCCGGCGCCCTTGGGCTTGCCGGTGGAGCCGGAGGTGTAGATCACGTAGGCCAGGTTCTGCGCCTGCATGGGCACCGCCGGCGAGGCGCTGCTATAGCCCTCCAGCCACAGCGCGGGCTGGTCCAGGGCAATCACCCGCAGGCCAGCGGCAGGCAACAACGGCAATAGGCTCTGTTGGCTGAGCAGCAGCGCAATGCCGCTGTCTTCGATCATGTAGGCCAGGCGTTCCTGGGGGTATTCGGGGTCCAGCGGGACATAGGCGCCACCGGCCTTGAGGATCGCCAGCAGGCCGACCACCATGTGGAGGGAGCGCTCGACACAAATCCCCACCAGCACGTCCGGGCCGACGCCCTGCTCGCGCAAGGCGTGGGCCAGTTGATTGGCGCGCGCGTCGAGTTGCGCATAGGTCAAGGTGGTGGTGCCGAACACCAGCGCCGGGGCATCCGGCGTGCGCTGCACCTGGTCTTCGATCAAGTGGTGCATGGCACGTTCAGTCGGGTACGGCGCGGCGGTCTGGTTCCAGGCCTGCACCAGCAGGTGCTGCTCGTCGGCGGCCAGCATCGGCAACTCACCGATGCGCTGCTCACCATCGGCCACCATGGCCTGCAACAGACGGATCCAGTGGCGCGCCATACGGGCGATGGAGGGCGCGTCGAACAGGTCGTTGGCGTAAGTCAGCGCGGCATGCAGGGTGCCGGACTTTTCATAAGTGTCGAGGGTCAGGTCGAACTGGGTGGTGCGGCCCTGCCACTCCACCAGGGCCAGTTCCAGGCCAGAGGCAGTGCGGACCGAGGCGATGTCGGCCACCACCGGCTGGTGGTTGTACATCACCTGGAACAGCGGCGTATGGCTGAGGCTGCGCTCGACCTTCAGGGCTTCTACCAAGCGTTCGAACGGCAACTCCTGGTGGTCCTGGGCGCCCAGGGCATGCTCCTTGATGGCGTGCAGCAACTCGGCCACGCGGGTCTGCCCGGTCAGCTCGGTGCGCAGCACCTGGGTGTTGACGAAGAAGCCGATCAGCCCTTCGACTTCACTGCGATTGCGGTTGGCGATGGGCACGCCGATGCGTAGATCGCCCTGCCCGGTGTAGCGATGCAACAACACGTTGAACGCGCCAAGCAGCAGCATGAACAGCGTGACATTGTGTTTTTGCGCGCAGTTGCGCAGTTGTACCGCCAGTGCCGGGTCGATTGCGAAGGTATGGCGCGTGCCCTGATAGCTGGGCATGGCCGGGCGTGGACGGTCGGTCGGCAATTCCAGTACCGGGTGCTCATCGCCCAGGCGCGCTTGCCAGTAGTCGAGCTGGCGCGCCTGCTCCCCGGCTTCCAGCCAGCAGCGCTGCCACAGGGCATAGTCGCTGTACTGGATCGGCAATGGCGGCAGTTGCGGCGTGTCGTTGCGCTCGTGGGCGTCGTAAAAGCGGATGAACTCGTCGATCAGCACGTTCATCGACCAGCCATCGGAGACGATATGGTGCAGGGTCAGCAGCAGCACGTGTTCCTGTGCATCGAGCTTGAGCAACTGCACACGCAGCAACGGCCCGTGCTCCAGGTCGAACGGCAACAGCGATTGACGGGTTGCCGCCTGGTTGACGGCCTGCTCGCGCGCCGTCGGCTCCAATGCGCTGATATCCAGGTGTTCGATGGCCAGCGATGGCTCGACGGCCACCTGCACCAGGCGCTCATCGGCCTGGCGCTGGAACACCGTGCGCAACGTTTCATGGCGCGCCACCAGGCTGGCGAATGCCTGCTCCATGGCGCGCAGGTTCAATGCGCCCTTGAGCCGCACCGCCCCCGGCAAATTGTAGGCGCCGCTGGTCGGGTCCAGTTGCCACAGAAACCACATGCGCTGCTGCGCGTAGGACAACGCCTGGCGATCCTGCGCCTCCTCCCCTGCCGGAATCGGAAACCGGGAAAAATCCACCCCTTCCTTCTGCAACGCCTGCAGGAACAGCTGGCGTTTTTCCAGGGGCAACCCGATAAACCGGCGAGCAAGTTTCAAGGAGTCTTCAGCATTCATTTCTTGGAGTCCGGAGCAATAGGCGGGAAGCACAAAGGCACGTCGTCCCTATAAAACGAACCGGAGAAGGAAAAATTAGCGGAGGGCGGGAGGCGTCGAGCAGCGCGTCATCAAGGGTTACATCAATCTCCGCTGAGTCACGCCAACTCGGGCTAGCATTGACGCACACCACTTTTTGCAACTACATTTAGTTACACGCAGGGAACGCCGTGTCCAAAAATGAAAAGCTGCTCGCCAAACTGCTCAATGAACACATGACATTCACCTGGCCCGAGCTCGTCACGCTGCTGCGTCGGCTTGGCTACACACAAATCGAGGGGGCGGGAAGCCGCGTCAAGTTCGACATCGGCGACCCCACGGCAATGATCACCTTGCACAAGCCTCACCCCGGCAACGAACTGAAACACTACATTCGTCGCCAGGTCATCGAACAATTGAGATCAGGAGACCTGATTCAGTGAACAACCAACTGAAATACAACGGCTACATCGGCTCTATCGAAGCCAGCCTCGAAGACAACTGCCTGTTCGGCAAAATCCTCTTCATCAAGGCGCTGGTCAGCTATGAAGGGAAAACCGTCGCCGAGTTGGACGCGGCCTTCCGCGAGGCCGTGGATGACTATCTCGCGACCTGCCAGACCCTGGGGCAAACCCCGGAGAAGCCATGCAAAGGCTCGTTCAATGTGCGGGTCGGCCATGACCTGCACCTGGCAGCGGCCCTGGCGGCAACCCGTAAGAAAGTCACGCTCAACGACCTGACGCGCCAGGCGCTGAACGAGTTCCTGCAACACCACGGCGCAGACCCGGCGATCGGTTGATCAGCCCAGTCGCCGATAACCCAGCACCGCCGCCCCCAACACCACGGCGCCCGCCGCCAGCGACACCCAGAAGCCGCTGGCCGCGCCAAACTGGTCGATCATCCAGCCGCAGCTGGCGGCGCCGATGGCCACGCCGATACTGAGGCCGGTGATCAGCCAGGTCATGCCTTCGGTAAGGCGGCTCGGCGGGACGATTTGTTCCACCAAGGCCATGGACACGATCAGCGTCGGGGCGAAGAACAGGCCGGAAACGAAGATCGCCACCGCCAGCCCAGGGATGTTCGTCACCAACAGCAGTGGCAAGGTGGTCAACGCCGTGGCCACCCCGCAGCACAGAAACTGCCGGGGCAGCGGCGCCTTCAACTTGAGCGCGCCGAACGCCAACCCCGCCAGGCACGAACCGATGGCATACACCGACAGCACAATGCTCGCCGCTGCGGGTTGGCCCTGCTGCTGGGCAAAGGCGACACTGACCACATCCACCACGCCGACGATCACGCCCATGGCCAACAGCAGGATCATCAGGATCAGCACCGACGGTGAAGCGATCAGCCAGCGGCCGTGATGGCCCTGGTGCTCATGCACCGGCGGTTCCGTTGCGCGTTGCAACACAAAGACGGTGACGCCCACTGCCAGCAGCAGCGCCGCCACCAAAGGCCCGGCTTCCGGGAACAGCACGACGCTCAGGCCGACGGAGATCGGTGGGCCGATGATAAAACACACCTCATCGAGCACCGACTCCAGGGCAAACGCGGTCTGCAGCTTGGGTTGGCCGCGGTACAGCGCGGTCCAGCGCGCCCGTACCATCGCCGACATATTGGGCATGCAACCGGCCAGAGCGGCGAACAGGAACAACGTCCAGCTGGGTGCCTGGAAACGCGTACACAGCAACAGCAGCAACAACGCCCCGCCACCGATCAGTGCAGCGATCGGCAGCACCCTGCCCTGGCTGTAGCGGTCGACCAGCCGTGACACCTGCGGCGCGCAGAATGCCGTAGCCAGGGCAAATATCGCCGCCACCGACCCGGCCAAGCCATAACCGCCGTGGACCTGCGAGAGCATGGTGATCAGGCCGATACCGGCCATGGACACGGGCATGCGTGCCAGCATCCCGGCAAGTACAAAAGCCCGGGCACCGGGCGCCTGGAACAATTCGGCGTAGGGGTTTGCCATCACTGCACTGTCTTCTTATAAGGAGGTGCGCAACCTTTTATCACACCAGCCGCTTGATCTGCTTGTGCCGCCACACCAACCGGAAGTACGTCGTCTGCAACGCCAGCATCGCCAGGTACGTCACGGGAAACGCCATCCACACCCCTTCCAGGCCGAAATGCGCGTTGAACAGATACGCCATTGGCAGTTCAACGCCCAGCACGCAGAAAATCGAGATCGCCACCGGCATCAGCACCACGCCGCTGGCGCGCATGATCCCGCCGATCACCGCCTGGAAGCCGAACACCAGGATGCTCCACAGCATGATATGCAGCAGGTGTTCGGCGTTGATCCGTGCGGCGTCGTCCGTGATGAACAAGCCCAGCAACCAGTGGGATAACAGGTAGCCCAGCAGGATCAGGCCACCTGTCAGGCACAGGTTGATCAGCAACCCCGTACGCAGGATCGGCCCGATGCGTTCCAGTCGACCGGCACCAATCGCCTGGGCGCCCAGGATCGACGCGGTAATGGCAATCGACAGCGCCGGGAATTGCACATAGTTGACGATTTGGGTGACCGCGCCATAGGCCGCCGTGGCTTGTGAACCATGGCTGTTGACCAGGGCGAGGATGACCAATTCCGACAGCGACAGCACCACCATCTGCAAACCGGTAGGCAGTCCGATGCGTAGCACCTTGCCTAGAATCACCCGATCCAGACGCAAGGCCGCAAGCAGTTCACGATCCGGCGCCATCACATGGTTTTTATGACGCAGGCGCAGGATCAGAAACAGCATCGCCGACGCGTTACCCACCAGCCCGGCATACACCGCACTCTGGATGCCCATCGGCGGCAAGCCAACCCAGCCGCGGATCAGCGCCGGGGTCAGCAGCAGGCCGACCAGGGTCGAGACCATCAGCGCCAACAACGGCGAAACCGTGTCGCTCACCCCGCGCAACAGTTGGGTGTAGAGGATAAACACCAGCAGCAGCGGCATGATCAGCATCATCATCTGGGCATAACCCACCGCGTCATCCAGCACATCGATGGGGGTGCCCAGTGCCTGCAAGGCCGGGCGCGCGAACAGGCTGCCGAGTACCGCCGCGATCAAGCCCACCAGCGCGCCGAGGGTCAAAGTGGCCCCGGTGATCGACTTGACCATCCCGGTTTCCTGGGCGCCCCAAGCCTGGCCGATCAGCACCGAGGCACCTGCCCCCAGGCCGATCACCAGCGCAATAAAGAAGAAGACGATGGGAAACATCCCCGACACCGCCGCCAACGCCTGGGTACCGAGCATTTGCCCGACATAGATGCCATTGAGCGTGCCGGAAAAACTCTGCAGGAAGTTGGACAGCACCATCGGTGCCAAAAAGATCAGGTAGATCTGCCACAACGGCCGTTGTTGGGTGACTTCCATGGTAGTTCGAGTCCCTGGATTTATGATCAGGCAGTAAAAGCGTTGCGCGACAGCCAGGCCAGGTACGTCTGCACGTCTACCGGCCAGTGCGCGATCTGCTTGGAAAAGTCCGCCGCATCCTGGGCAAACAGCGCCCGCGCGGCATCCTCGAAACCCGGCAGGTCGCCGCCAATGGCGCTCATGAAGCGATAGCTGGCCTCCTTGGCATGGCGCATTTGATCACGGCAGGCATGGACATTGCGCGCTTCATCGACCAATCGGCGCAACGCGGCCGAAGCGCCGCCACGCTGCTGGCCCAGCCACGCCCAGTGGCGAGGCAGCAAGGTGACTTCCCGCGCGACCACGCCCAGCTTTGGGCGCCCGACCGTGGGCACCGCGGGGGGCTCGTCATCGGTGTCTGTCGGTGCGGGTTGTTCCGGCGCATAACCTGCCGGCCAGGGATAGTCGACCTGGGTGCCGGTGGCGTCGTCAAAGACCAGGAAACTGCCCGCCGACAGGCCAAGGTCAACCAGAGCGGCAGCCACCTGGGCGTAGGAACCGGCCGCCACGCGTTGGTGACGAACAAAGGCGCTGCATTGGGGAGTGATGTGTGCAGGCATGGCTTATTACCCGGATATTATTTATTTTACCCGGATCATATTAGCCATAACGCTTCAACTTACAAGGCGATTCTCGTGAAACCTCCCGCCACTGAGCGCCGCCTGGACTGTGTGGCGAGCGGGCTTGCCCCGCGTTGGGCTGCGCAGCAGCCCCAGTAAAATCACCGCGTTTTTTTCAGACAAACCGCGGTGCGGGATTTGGGGCTGCTGCGCAGCCCAACGCGGGGCAAGCCCGCTCGCCACACAGGCCCGCTCGCCACAACAAGCCCGCTCGCCACAAAGGGATTGGTCAGGGTCAAGAGAGTTGTGTAGCTTCCCATGCCACCATCGCCTGAGGCATGCGTACCGGGCAACGCTCCTGGTCTAGTGACTGATCATCCAAGGCCGTGGCCCGGTCTGGGTCTTGAGGCCCAAGGGGTTGGCCTTGCTCGGCTCGACTTTTTTACCGGTGCCGCAGCAACTGCATCCGGCCGGATGGCGACGGTTCTCCCGGTATTCGCCGACGGTCTGCGGTGCGTGGGCACTGCGCTCGTTGCCGGCGATGGCCTTGCGTTGGTTGGCCGACAGCGTTTGCAGCGCCGGCGCCGACACCCTCAACGGCCCGCCAGGTCCTTCGCAGTACGGACACTGGCTGGGTTCGTTGCGCTGGGCCATCGGCCGCAGCAGCGTGAAAGTGCCACACGCCTCGCAGGCGTATTCGTAGGTCGGCATGGCTACAGGTCCGGGGCAATGGGCAGGTCGATGCTGCCGTCGAGGTATTTCGTCGGGCCGTTGGCGGTGGGGTTGATGTCGAACTCGAAGATCTCCGTGGGCAACCACAAGGTCGCGCAGGCATTCGGAATATCCACCACACCGCTGATATGCCCCTGCACCGGTGCCGAGCCGAGCAACGCATAACCCTGGGCCGGCGAATAGCCGAACTTGGTCAGGTAGTTGATCGCGTTCAAGCAGGCCTGGCGGTAGGCGATGTTGACGTCCAGGTAGTGCTGCTGGCCCTGCTCGTCCACCGAGATGCCTTCGAAGATCAGGTAGTTCTTGTAGTTCGGGGTGATCGGGCTCGGTTTGAACACCGGGTTCTTGATCCCGTACTTGGCCATGCCGCCCTTGATCAGCTCGACCTTCATATGCACCCAGCCGGCCATTTCGATAGCGCCGCAAAAGGTGATTTCACCGTCGCCCTGGCTGAAGTGCAGGTCGCCCACCGACAGCCCGGCACCGTTGACATAGACCGGGAAGAAAATCTTCGAGCCACGGGACAAATCCTTGATATCGCAGTTGCCGCCATGCTCACGCGGTGGCACGGTGCGCGCGCCGGTCGCGGCCGCATCGTCACGGGCCTGGCCCTTGAGCTTGCCCATATGCGCGGTGGCGGCCAACGGTGCGTTGGCCAGCGGCGGCACGCGGGTGGGGTTGGTGTCGATCAGTTCCTGCTCGCGGCGGTTCCAGTCGGCAAGCATCACCGGGTCGGGCAGGCAGCCAATCAGGCCCGGGTGGATCAGGCCCGCGAAATTCACCCCTGGGATATGCCGTGAACTCGTGAACATGCCCTTGAAATCCCAGATGGCCTTTTGTGCGCTGGGAAAATGGTCAGTGAGGAACCCACCCCCGTTCTGCCGCGAGAAAAAACCGTTGAAGCCCCACTGGGAGTCGGCCTTGGCGCCGATATCGAGCAAGTCCACCACCAGCAAGTCACCCGGCTCGGCGCCGTGCACCCCCACCGGGCCAGACAGGTAATGCACGGTGGACAGGTCCACATCGCGCACATCGCTGGCATCGTCGTTGTTCTTGATCGCGCCGGCGGTCCAGTCGTAGGTCTCGAGGATGAAATCATCGCCCGGCTTCACCCAGCACGCCATCGGGATATCCGGGTGCCAGCGGTTATGGATCTGCTCGTTCTCGGTGACGGGCTGGTTGAGGTCGACTTTGATCAGCGTTTCGGTCATGGACTGGCTCCTGGACGGATGACGGGATGCGTTCAATCCAGTCTCAGGGGGCCAGCGAAATCGGGAAATACGTTGGATGACGTATGGGCGCGGTCACCCGGTGCCTCAGATCGCCCGCGCCATATGCTCGGTAATCCGCCCGCGCAACCAGCGCTCTGCCGGGTCGTTGTCATGCACTCCGCTCCACACCATTGACAACTCCGCCGCGTCGATCGCAAACGGCGGGTCTTCAGCGCGCAACGCCGTGCCCTCGGTCAATGCACAGGCGGCGTAATCCGGCACCGTCGCAATAATCTGCGTACCCGCCAGCAGTGCACGCAGGCCGCTGAACTGCGGCACCGCCAGTACCACCCGGCGCGCGCGGCCGATGCGGGCCAGGTCCAGGTCGATATTGCCGCTCAAGTCACCCGAGAACGACACCATCGCATGCGGCCGTTCGCAATAGTCATCCAGGGTCAGTGGCTCTGCACCGGCATCGCCACGCAACACCTTGCAGGGGATATCCCGCAGTTTCTTGCGCTTGGCATTGGCCGGCAGATCCGTGGTGTAGCTGACCCCCACAGTGATTTCGCCACTGGCCAGCAACGACGACATCAACAGGTAATTGGCCCGGCGCACCACCACGATGATCCCCGGCGCCTCTTCGCGCAGTTGGCTGAGCAACGGCGGAAACAGGCCGAACTCAGCATCGTCGGACAGGCCGATGCGAAACACCGCGCAACTGGTGGACGGGTCGAAATCCTTGGCGCGGCTGACCGCGCTTGAAATGGTGTCCATGGCCGGTTGCAGCTCCTTGAGTATCGCCACGGCGCGTGGCGTGGGCTCCATGCCCCGCCCGTTGCGCAGCAGCAACGGGTCGTCGAACAGGTCGCGCAAACGGCCCAGGGCCGCGCTGACCGCCGGCTGGCCCATGAAGAGTTTTTCGGCGACCCGGGTCAGGTTCTTCTCGAACATCAGGGCCTCGAAAATCACCAGCAGGTTCATGTCGACGCGGCGCAGGTCGTTGCGGTTCATGGCGATATCCAAACGGTTAGCAAGCCGCCAGATAAGCACGCAGAGCACTCTCTAGATTGCATGCCTGTGCTGTCTTTTCCACGCCAGTACCTGGCGAAATTAACAACGATTAACTCGTCAGCCAGACGGTTCGGCCCCAAGAATGAAGCGGTCTACACTGCATCCATTCACCGGGAACGCTCCCATCGACTGCGGAAATTCGTCATGGCCCGACTTGAGCACTGTGCTCCGCGCTTATCCTCCACCGGCGGCCTCTGCCCCCGACGCGAGCGTATCGCCAAGCAACTGATCCTCGCCAACCTTGGCGAAAGCCTGGCAATCGCCGACCTCGCCCAAGCCTGCGCCCTGTCGCGCAGCCATTTTTCCCGCGCATTCAAGTGCACCACGGGGCTGTCGCCCCAGGAGTGGATACGCCAGCAGCGCATCCAGCGCGCCAAGGAACTGATCACCGGCTCCGCGCTGAGCCTGACGCAAATCAGCCTGGAATGTGGGTTCTGCGACCAGGCGCACTTCTGTCATATCTTCACCCGCAGCGAAGGAGTGAACCCGATGACCTGGCGAAATCACCAATTGCGCCGCAAGCAGGTGATTGCCGCCTAGTGATCCTTGCCGACGTGGAATATGCTCAGGCGATTGTCTTTTCAGGGCCTGCGCCAGCATGAATGACCTCAGCGACCAGGCCGTACACTTCGGCCCGTACCGCATTCACCCGCACCAACGCCTGGTGCTGGAGGCCGGCCGCCCATTGCGCCTGGGACGGCGCGCGGTGGACATTCTGCTGATCCTGCTGGAGCAGGCCGGCAATGTGGTGAGCAAGCAGGAACTGATCGCGCGGGTCTGGCCGAAAAGCGTGGTGGAAGACGGCAACCTGCGGGTGCATATGGCGGCGTTGCGCAAGGCCTTGGGCGATGGCCAGGCCGGGCAGCGCTATATCGTGACGGTAGCCCAGCGCGGCTACAGTTTTGTCGCCCCACTGAGCATCGAGCCGATGACCCTGCCCACCGACGGCCCTCCCCACAGCCAGGGCCACAACCTGCCGCTGCGGCGTACACGAATGATCGGCCGCCAGGCGCTGATCGACGCGCTGGTGCAGCAATTGCCGCAACAGCGTTTCATCACCCTGACCGGCGCCGGGGGTATCGGCAAGACCACCGTGGCGCTGCGGGTCGCGGAGCTGCTGATCGGGCACTACGCCGATGGCATTCGCCTGCTGGACCTGGCGCCCCTCAGTGCGCCGTCGATGATCCTGCCCAACCTCGCCGCCCTGCTCGACCTGACGCTTACCGAGCATGAGCCGCTGCTCGCCCTCGCGCGCAGCCTGCACGAACGTCAGTTGCTGCTGGTAATCGACAACTGCGAGCACCTGCTCGATGACATGGCCCTGATCTGCGAAACGTTGCTGCGCCATGCGCCCCACCTGCATATCCTCACCACCAGCCGCGAAGCCCTGCGCGCCGAGGGTGAGTATGTGCAACGCCTGGAGCCCCTGGCCTGCCCGCCCGCCACTGGCAACCGTGCCCAGGCCCTGGGCTACCCGGCCCTGCAACTGCTGATCGAACGGGCCATGTCCCATCAGGACAGTTTTGAACTGAGCGAAGCCGAACTGCCCCTGGCCATTGACATCTGCCAGCGCCTGGACGGCATTCCGCTGGCCATCGAGTTGGTAGCGGCGCAAATCGAACGCTTCGGCTTGCCACGCCTGCTGGTGCAAATGGAAGACAACTTCCGCCTGCTCACCCGTGGCCGGCGCAGTGCGCTGCCCCGCCAGCAAACCCTGCGCGCTACGCTGGACTGGAGCTTCGACCTGCTCACGCACTGCGAGCAGATTTGCTTGCGCCGCCTGGCGGTGTTTCGTGACGGGTTCAGCCTGGCCAGCGCGGCGGCAGTGATCGCCGGGGAGCCGATTGCCCCGGCCGAGGTACTCGGTTCGATCAGCCAACTGGTGGCCAAGTCCCTGCTCAACGTGGAGCCCGGCGATGACGAGGTGGTGTACCGCCTGCTGGACATTACCCGCACCTATGCCCTGGAAAAACTCAGCCAGGCCGATGAACTCGACACCACCCGCGAGCGCCACGCCGCGCGCTGCCTGGTATTGATGGAGCAGGCGCGGGAGGACTGGGAGCGCACGGCGACCCAAGCCTGGATCGACCGCTACGCACCGCTACGCGAAGACGTCCGCGCCGCCCTCGATTGGGGCTTGGGCGACCAGGGCACGCAGCAGTTGGGCATTTGCCTGACGGTCAGCGCAATGCCGCTGTGGCAGGAATTATCCCTGCTGCGCGAGCACAGGTTCTATGTGGGCAAGGCGCTGGTATTGATGCAGCAGTCGAGCGCGCCCTGCACCCAGTTGATGATGCAACTGCAATTGGCCTTGGGCAGCCTGTCCTATCACGCCCTGGGTGGGGCGCCCCAGACGATCGCCGCCTTCGAGCAGGCCAGGCAGTTGGCCGAAGCGCGTCAGGACGTTGCGGGCCAATTGCGGGCCGTGTCCGGGCATATGGCGGTCAACCTGTGTGCCGGTCACTACCGCGAAGCCCTGGAACAGAGTGTGCAGTTCGATCGCCTCGACCCACGTACCGACCCGCTGCTGGACCTGAGTGCCCAGCGCCTGCGAGTACTGGCGCAGCATTTTGCAGGCAACCAGACACTGGCCCTGCACAATGCCGAACAGGTGATCCAGCGCATGGCCCACAGCGGCCATCTCAATCGGTTCACCCATGGCTTCGGCGTGCAATACGACCAGAGCGTCGCCTCACTGACCGTGCTTGCCCGCATCCAATGGCTACGCGGGGCTCCCGAGCGCGCCTGGCGGACCGCCAGCCAGGCGCTGGAGCTGGCCTTGCAGATCAACCATGGCACCTCGATCTGCTACACCCTGGCCCTGGCCGGTGTGGTGATCGCCCGCTATAACGGCGATGGCGCGGCCGCACAGGCATTGCAGGCACTGCTGTTACAGCATGCCCAGCGCCATTCGGCCCAGCTGTTCCAGACCTGGGCGGCGCACTATGCCGACGGGCCAGGCCAAGGGGATTTGAACGGCCTCGGCCTGGTCAAGGACATCATGATTACACTGGGCGTTGCGACGGTGGACGAACCCGCGGTCGAGCGGGTGCGCAGCGGTGCCGCCGGCTGGTGCGCGCCGGAATTGCTGCGGGTTCGCGCGCAGGCGTTGCTGCACCAGGACGCACCCGACGCCGCCGAAACCCTGCTGTTGGAAGCCCTGGGCCTGGCGCAACAACAAGGCGCCCTGGCCTGGGAGATGCGCACTGCGGAGTCGCTGGCGCGACTGTGGCAAAAACAAGGTCGCCGGCAGGCCGCTCGCGAACTGCTGGGTGGGGTTTACGCGCGATTCACCGAAGGTTTTGCCAGCCAGGACCTAATCCGCGCACGCAGCCTGCTCGACGAGTTGCAGGACCAACGGCCGGCCTGAAAACGGCCCCAGGTAATGCCCATAACCCTGCTGCAAACGCGCCACCTGCACCGGGTCGCGCAGTTGCATCAACGCGTAGCTGCGCACGCTGTTAAGCAAGCGATAGCGCTGCGCACCCGGACCGGGCTCGACCGTCAGCAACGAAGTGGCGACCAGACGCCCCAGCAGGTACCCCAGGTCGGCGTGTTCCAACTCGGTACCCGCGACCAGCCTGGCAAGGGTCGGCAAGGTCACCGCCATCTTGAACAAACCCAATTGCAGGAACAGCCAGCGCTCCGGCAGGCTCAGGCGCTGGTAGGTCCAGTCCAGGGCCGCGGCCATGGAGCGGTGCCGTTCAACCGCCGTGCGCCGGCCCCGGGTCAGCACCTGCAAGCCGTTGCGCAATTGCGCCTGCACACCGTGCACCCCCAAGGCATCGACCTGGGCAGCCGCCAGTTCGAGGGCCAAGGGAATACCATCCAGACGCCGGCAGATATCACGCAGCGGTGCCAGGTCCTGGGGCCGCAGCGCAAAGCCCTGCTGACTGGCCCGAACCCGAGCGACAAACAGTTGCACGGCCGGGTACATCATTGCCTGCTCGACACTGGCCCAGGCATACGGCATCGGCAATGCCAACCGGGGCACGCGTTGCACCCATTCGCCAGGGACCTGCAAGGCCTCACGACTGCTCACCAACACCGTCACCCGAGGCGCCCGCTCAAGCAGCGTGCGCACCAGATGCCGACAGGCGGCGAGCAACAGGTCAGCGCCATCCAGCACCAGCAGCAATTGGCGTGAAGCCAACTGGCGCGCCAGTTCACGGGCGTTATTGCAGGCTTCAAGACCCAGCGTTCGGGTCACGTGGCGGAGCATTTCCATCGGCGCCTCGACCGTCGCCAGGTCCACCCACCACACGCCATCGCCGTAGCGCGGCAGCACGCGCTCGGCCAGTGCCAGCGCCAAGGTGCTTTTGCCCACGCCGGCGCTTCCGGTCAACGTCATCAGGCGTTGCCCGGACAGGCGCCGCACCAGCACGCCCAGCAACTCATCGCGACCGATCACCGCGCTGAGCCGCACGGCCAGATTGTGCCTCGGTGTAGTCGCGGCCACGGTGCCCTGCCCCGGCGCCACGAAGCAATACCCGCGTTGGGGGTCGTTGAGGATATAGCGCTGGCCATCCAACGCCCGGCGCAAGGCCGCGATATGCACGCGCAGGTTGTTCTGCTCGACCACGCTGCACGGCCAGACCCGCGCGATCAGGGTGTCCTTGCTGACAAACTGCCCAGGGGTTTCCAGCAGCACCGCCAGGATATCCAGGGCCCGCCCGCCCAGCGGCACCGGCCAGCCAGACTTGCTGACCAGGCGTTGTTGTCGGTGAAACGTGTAGGGGCCGAAGCTCACCGAGTGCGGGTTGTTCATGTCCGTAACAGCGCTGAAACACCCGAGCTTGGGCGTCTGCGCCTCCTTTTCCATGGGCCTGGCGTTATCTTGCCAGCTACCCGTGACAGGACAATGCTGGCACAGGGAGCGTCACGGACATTCAGGTGCGCGAGACGGACATCCTGTCGTTAACTGAACTGTTGTCGGTATTGGGTGGGGTTGAGGCCGAGCTTTTCAGTGAACAGAAAACGCATATGCCGCACGCTGCCGAAACCGGCGTAGAAGGCCACGGTCTTGAGCGGCAGGTCGGTGGTTTCCAGCAAATGCCGCGCGCGGTCGATGCGCGCGCCTTGCAGGAAGGCCATGGGCGTCATCTGCACCTCCTTGGTAAACAGCCGCGCAAAATGCCGGGCACTCATGCCCGCCAGCGCCGCCATCGACTCGATGGTGTGTGGCTGATCCAGATGGGCCAGTACCTGGTTCTGCACACGGGTAATCGCGGTTTCAAGGGGCGACACGGCGGCGGTCATCGGGCTGAACTGAGCCTGGCCGCCCTGGCGTTTCATCACCACCAGCAGCACCTTGGCGACTTCCACTGCCACCTGTTTGCCATGGTCCTGGGCTACGACCGACAGCGCCAGGTCGATACCGGCCGTGACCCCACCCGACGTAATCAAGCGACCGTCCTGCAGGTAGATGCGGTCAGTCTCGACGATGGCCTGGGGGAAGGCTTTGATCAAGCGGTCGGTGTAGTGCCAGTGGGTGGTCACCCGGTGGCCGTCGAGCAACCCCGCATGCCCCAGCACAAAGGCGCCGGTGCAGATCGAACCGAAACGCCGCGACCGAGGTGCAGCGGCTCGCAGCCAGGGCAGCAAGTCGGGATGGCATTCGTTATAGGCACCGGGGCCGCCGGGCACCAGCAACAGGTCGTAGGCATCGTGCGCCTGCTCCAACAGCAGGTCGGGCTGGACGACGACGCCGTTGGACGCGCGCAGCGGGCCGGGTTCGGTGCCCAGGGTAAGGATCTGGTAGTGCTGCGCCGGCGGCAGGTAGCGGTTGGCAATCGAAAACACTTCAAGCGGCCCGGCCATGTCGAGCAGGAGGAAGTCCGGAAACAGCGCCATGGCCACGGTTTTCATCACGAGAGACGTCCATCGGAAAAGAATGCGGCCGGCATTATGGCACGTCTTTTACTGTCAACCCATATGAGACAGTTATTCAGTTTTTAGCTTCTTAATGAATATTTCGGTAACCAGTAATCTTCTTCTCAACGCAAGCGCCCTGCATGTCGCAGCCCGCGCTCACTTGAGGACACCACCATGCTGACCCTTCGCAAAGCTTCCGAACGCGGCGCCGCCAATCACGGTTGGTTGAAGTCGTTCCACACCTTCTCGTTCGCCAACTACTGGAACCCCAAGGAACAGGGTTTCTCCGACCTGCTGGTGATCAATGACGACCGCGTCGCCGCCGGCAAAGGCTTCGGCCAGCACCCGCACCGCGACATGGAGATTTTCTCCTATGTGCTCGAAGGCGCCCTGGAGCACAAGGACACCCTGGGCACCGGCTCGGTGATCCGCCCCGGCGATGTGCAACTGATGAGCGCCGGCCGCGGCGTGGCCCATAGCGAGTTCAACCACAGCCAGACCCGTGGTGTGCACTTCCTGCAGATCTGGATCGTGCCGAACGTGGCCGGCGCCGAGCCGCGCTATCAGCAGGAACACTTCAGCGAAGCACAGAAACGTGGGCGCCTGCAGTTGATCATCTCGCCGGATGGCGCCAAGGGTTCACTGCATGTACGCCAGGATGCGCGGGTGTATGCCGGGCTGTTCAACGGCGATGAAAGCGCCAGCCTGGACCTGGCGCCAAACCGCCACGTGTACATCCATGTGGCCCGCGGCAGCGTGGAGATCAATGGCCAGCGCTTGCAGGAAGGCGACGGTGCCCGAGTACGTGACGAGCGCCAGATCCGCATAAGCCAGGGTGAGGATGCCGAGGTGCTGGTGTTTGACCTGCGCCCTCAAGAACAGCCGCAGATGCCATGACGGCCCTTGATGGCCCGCCCATGCGGGCCATCGCCGGCGTCGATAGTCACCATCAGCCCAATGAAGTTCTCTTAAAAAATGCAACGCGTAACATCAAACCCATACCCGGCAACACCCCAACTAAAACACTTGGAGCACACCATCATGAAACGCCAACTCTTGCTTAGCCTCGCTTTCTCGGTACTCGCTGCAAACGCTTTTGCCCACCCAGTCGTCGCTGAAGGTGGCTCGGATCGCCTGAATGCCAACCGCGTCGCCGAAGGCGGGGCCGACCGCCTGAATGGCAACCGTGTCGCTGAAGGCGGTGCTGACCGTCTGCAAGAACGCG
>NZ_JBMDIS010000087.1:0-27005 GCF_057808775.1 Pseudomonas sp. FG86
CGAGCAAGAACTAGGCGTCCCCCTCGCTCCTACAAAAAAGCCTTAACTGACTGGCGTTCGGGCTTGCCCCCTCCCACATTTGGATCCCATCAATCCATAGATTGGGGATTCAACCCTCTTCGAGCCACAGGCGAATGGGCTTGCCTTCGGCCGGCCAGAAGCGGGTCTGTTCGATCGGCGAGGTATCCCAGCGCTCGACGCCTTGCAGGGCCTGGAAGAAGCGGTGTTCCTGCTCCATCAATGCCTCGGCGCAGAGTTTGCGGGTGCTGCCGAGCTTGCCGAAGCTGAGCTTGTCGCCCTTGACGGTGTACGGCGCGAACCAATGGTTGCAGCCGCCGTTGCCATAGGCACGGCCGTCAGATCCCAGGGTGACGGTGAGGTGGGCGTAATCCATCAGCGGCCGCTCGCCAATCCATTCCACCACGTAGCTGTGATCCTGCTTGAGCTTGGCCGTGTCGCCGGCGCAGCCTGTCAATGCCGTACCGAGGACGGCGAGCAGAAGCGGGCCTTTCATTGCGCAGCCTGCTGGCATTTCGGGCAGCGGTGTTTGTCGCCTTCGTGGGTCCAGCCTAACTCGGCAATGCGCGCGTTGGCGGCCGGCTGCAGCGGCTCCTTGGTCAGCTTGGTTTCCACCGCGAATTCAAACTCCAGCACAGCGTCGCAGCTGTCGCAGTTGACCTTCCAGGTGTGAATCTCCAGCTCGCCGAATTTCGGCCCCTGGGCCATGGCAACCCATTGGCCCGCCGGGCGGATGGAGTAGCGCGCATCACCTTCGACGGTGAGGCGCATCGACAGGGTTTTACTGCCGCGCAGGGTGACGATCAGTACGTCGCCATGCTTGATCGAGCCCCCGTTGCCGGTGACCTGGTAACGGCCCGGCACCAAGGCGCGGCATTCGATCAGGGTGTGTTGCGGGCTCAGCAAGCTGAAGCGGAAATCGTGTTCGGCCATGGATCCTCCAAATAGGCGCGGCATCCTATCACGGGTGCCGCTCGATCATGAGCCGGGTATGTGACCGCTGATCATCCCTCGACCAGGTTTTGTGCCCGGCCGTCGGCCCATGCCGCGATATTGGCCAGGGTGGTGCCGGCGATCGCCGCCAGCGCTTCACGGGTGAGGAAGGCCTGGTGCGCGGTGATGATTACATTGGGGAAGGTCAGCAGGCGGGCGAGGACGTCGTCCTGCAAGGGCAGGTCCGAGCGGTCCTCGAAAAACAGTTGGGCCTCTTCCTCGTACACGTCCAGCCCCAGATAGCCGAGTTGGCCCTCCTTAAGCGCTTCGATCAGCGCCGGGGTGTCCACCAGGCCGCCTCGTCCGGTATTGATCAGCATCGCACCGGGTTGCATCTGCGCCAGGGAACGGGCGTTGATCAGGTGTTTGCTGTCGGCTGTCAGCGGGCAATGCAGGCTGATGATCTGCGCCTGGGCCAGCAGCTCGGGCAGGCTCACATAGCGAGCGCCAAGAGCCAGGACGTGCGGGTTAGGGAAGGGGTCGTAGGCCAGCAGTGTGCAGCCGAAACCGGCCATGATTTTCGCGAACGTCGCGCCGATCTGCCCGGTGCCGACCACGCCCACCGTCTTGCCCACCAGATCGAAGCCCGTCAGGCCGTGCAGGCTGAAATCGCCGTCGCGGGTGCGGTTGTAAGCGCGGTGCAGGCGGCGGTTGAGGGCGAGGATCAATGCCACGGCGTGTTCGGCCACGGCGTGAGGCGAGTAGGCGGGGACGCGCACGATGGTCAGCCCCAGGCGTTTGGCGGCGGCCAGGTCGACATGGTTATAGCCGGCCGAACGCAGGGCGATCAGGCGCGTGCCGCCGCGGGCCAAGTGTTCCAGCACCGGGGCGCTGAGATCGTCGTTGATGAAGGCGCAGACCACTTCGTGGTGTTCGGCCAGGGCGACGGTGTCGAGGTTGAGGCGGGCCGGCTGGAATTGCAGTTCCAGGCCCGCGGGCAAGGGCTCACCGAGAAAACTGTCGCGGTCGTAGGCCTGGCTGCTGAAAAGGATGATGCGCATTGAATAGCTCCCTGCATTAAGGTGGATCAGACACTGACCCGCGCTTCACTGGCCAGTCGTGCAATGGCCATGTCCAGTTCGTCCAGCGCGGCCACGGCCTTGGCATCGTCCTGCTTGAGCAGGGTTTCGGCACGTTGGCAGGCAGCACGCAGTTGCGGCACGCCGCAGTAGCGCGTGGCGCCATGCAGGCGGTGGACGCGCTCGATCAAGGCATGGTTGTCGTTGGCCTCGCGGGCAACGGTGATGGCCAGGCGGTCGGCTTCCAGGGATGCCAGCAGCATCGCGAGCATATCCGCCGCCAAGTCAGTCTTGCCGGCGGCCAGGCGCAAGCCTTCCTCGTGATCGAGCACCAGCAGTTGCACGCCGGGCCCCAGATTGTCGGACGAGCGCTCCGGCCCCTGGTTGCGCAGGGCCAGGCCGGTCCACTTCAACACCACCTGGGCCAGTTGCCGCTCGCTGATGGGCTTGGTCAGGTAGTCGTCCATGCCGCTTTGCAGCAGGGCGCGTTTTTCATTGGCCATGGCGTGGGCCGTGAGGGCCACCACCGGCAGGGGCGTGCCATTGCGCTCGCTTTCCCATTGGCGAATCGCCTCGGTGCTCTGGCGACCATCCATGCCCGGCATTTGGACGTCCATCAATACCAGGTCGAAGGTTTCCTGCTTGACCGCCTCGATGGCCGCGTAACCGCTTTCTACCGCCTGGACCTTGGCACCCATGTCTTCCAGCAGGGTTTGCACCAGCAACAGGTTGGCCGGATTGTCGTCCACGCATAACACACGAGGTGCGCGGCTGGACAACGGCTCGCCCGGCTCGCTACGCGATGGGCGCGGGCTGATCAGGTCGGCCAGCGCGCGGCGTAGCTTGCGCGTACAGGCCGGCTTGGCCTGCAACTGGCTGTTAGGGTTGGGCACCGACTGGTTGAATAGCATTTGCTCGGTGGTCGGGCACAGCACCAGGACTTTGCAGCCCAGGTGTTCGAGGTCCCACAGGTGCTGGTTGAGACGCTCGGGCGGAATGTCATTGGCGGTGACGCCGAGCACGGCGAGGTCGATCGCCTGTTCGGTCTGGTGGGCGCTGGTGATGCCGTTGGTCAAGCTTTCCAGGGTATTGAACGGGGTGACTTCCAGGCCGCAGTCTTCCAATTGATGTTGCAGGGCCTGGCGCGCCAGTTCGTGGTTTTCCAGGACCGCCACGCGATGGCCGAGCAACGGCGCACAGGGCAGGTCTTCGACGTCATCGCGGGTCTTGGGCAGGTTCAGGCTGATCCAGAACTCCGAGCCTTCGCCCGGTGTGCTGTCGACGCCGATTTCACCGCCCATCTGCTCGATCAGGCGCTTGGAGATCACCAGGCCCAGGCCGGTGCCGCCGGGCTGGCGCGACAGTGAGTTGTCCGCCTGGCTGAACGCCTGGAACAGTGCGCGCACATCCTGGTTGGACAAGCCAATACCGGTGTCCTGCACGCTGATGCGCAGTTGTACGCTGTCTTCCTGTTCGTCCTCGATCATCGCGCGGGCAACGATGGTGCCTTCACGGGTGAACTTGATCGCATTGCTGATCAGGTTGGTCAGGATCTGCTTGAGGCGCAGCGGGTCGCCGACCAGCGCCAGCGGGGTGTCGCGGTACACCAGGCTCACCAATTCCAACTGCTTGGCATGGGCGGCAGGGGCGAGGATGGTCAGGGTGTCTTGCAGCAGGTCGCGCAGGTTGAAGGGCACGCTGTCGAGGACCAGCTTGCCGGCCTCGATTTTCGAGAAGTCGAGGATTTCGTTGATGATGCCCAACAGGTTGTCGGCAGATTTTTCGATGGTGCCCAGGTAGTCCAACTGGCGTGGGGTCAGTTCGCTTTTTTGCAGCAGGTGGGTGAAACCGAGGATGCCGTTGAGCGGGGTACGGATTTCATGGCTCATATTGGCCAGGAACTCCGACTTGATACGGCTGGCCTCCAGGGCTTCCTTGCGTGCCAGGTCCAGCTCGATGTTCTGGATCTCGATGGTTTCCAGGTTTTGGCGCACGTCTTCGGTCGCCTGGTCGATGCTGTGCTGCAATTCTTCCTGGGCGTTCTGCAGGGTCTCGGCCATGCGGTTGATGCCTGAGGCGAGCTGGTCCAGCTCCTGGCTGCCCAGCGGCGGCAGGCGCGTTTCCAGGTTGCCGTCCTTGAGCTGGGCGACGGCTTGCTTGATCTGGCCAATCGGCGAGTTGATGGTACGACTGATACGCAGCGCCAGGGCGGCAGTGCAGATCAAGCCGATAGCGATCAACAGCAGGCTGGCGAACAGGCTGCGATAGCCACGCAGCAACATGCCGTTGTGGGACAGTTCCACCTCGACCCAGCCCAGCAGGCGGTCGGATTCATCGGGGATCAGGTCGCCCGCCAGGTTGCGATGACGGCCAAACACCGGCAGCAGATAGCGGGTGGCGTCGTTGCCGGTGCGCTGCAACAGGTGGGAACTGTTGCCGGTCGGCGGCTGGTTGAGCATGGTCGGCCCGGCGTGGGCCAGGGACACGCGATCCGGCGCTAGGAAGGACACGGCGCGTACGTCGGGCTGTTCCAGGGATTGGGTGGCGATGCGTTCCAGCAGGTCGGTGTTCTTGTTGCTCAGGGCCGGCGCGACCAGCGGTGCCAACTGTTCGGCGATCATTTCGCCGCGTTGCAGTAATTGGGTTTGCAGCTCAGAAAGTTGCATCCAGGTGAAATAGCCCCCCAGCAACAAGGCCATCAGGCTGGTCGGTAACAAGGTCAGCAACAGTACGCGGCCTTTTATCCCCATTCTTCTAAGCACGCCACTCTCCTGCTTCCACACTGAAATCAATTGTCCCGCGCGGGCATCCGGCCCGCGCCACGTGCGCAGTGTAGCCATTTGCGCGGCCTGGAATCTTGCAAATTAATGATACATCGCAGTCTTCAGGCCATTTCGCGCCGCTCGGCGATTGCCTGGGGCGGGGTAATCTTGAATAATTAGTATTTGAGAATGACTTGCAGACGCTAATGAATCCCGCGGCAGTTAGCCTACCCAATATCCTGACCATCGAAGATGACCCTGTGCTCGGTGCCTACGTCCACGAGCATTTGGGGCGCTGCGGGTTTCAGGTCACTTGGTGCCAGAACGGCCAGCAAGGCTTGCAACTGGCGCGTAGCCAAGTGTTCGACGTGGTGTTGATGGATATTTTGCTGCCGGGGCTGGATGGCTTGTCGATCCTCACGCACTTGCGCCAGCATCACGCGACGCCGGTCATCCTGATGTCTGCCTTGGGCGCCGAGGCTGACCGCATCAACGGCTTTCGCCTGGGCGCGGACGATTACCTGCCCAAGCCGTTCAGCATGATTGAACTGCGGGTGCGCATCGAAGCCATCCTGCGCCGCGTGGCCTTGGACCGTCGGCCGTTGCCGACGCAGCAAGCGATGCGCGACGACGCACGCACCCTGCGCTTTGATGATGAGCTGTGCGATGTCGTCTATCAGGCGCAGTGGGCCGGACTGACCCGCAGTGAATACCGTCTGTTGGAAACCCTGCACCGCAACGGGGAAGAGGTCCTGAGCAAGGCCTTCCTTTATCAACATGTGTTGCAGCGCGGCTATGCACCCCACGACCGCAGCCTCGATATGCACATCAGCCAGATGCGTCGCAAGCTCAAGGCCATCGGCTACAGCGAGCGCGAAGTGCGCACGGTGTGGGGCAAGGGTTATGTACTGAGCGGTCACGATGAAGCTGTTTGAACGGCCATTGCAGCGGCTTCCGGGCAAGCATTCGATATTCTGGAAGCTGGCGTGCCTGCTGATTGCTTTCTGCTTGCTGATGATCTGGCTCAGTTGGTCGTGGGGCCGGTACATGGAGGAGCAGAACGCCTTCCTGGCGGACAAGTCCCGCGAGATTCTCAGGGGCTACGCGGCGGGTGCCGAGTTGGCCTTCAGCACCCAGGGGCGTGCCGGCGTGGATGCTTGGCTGCAATTGATGGCAACGCGTGAAAGCACTTGGGTCGGCGTGATCGGCAATGACCTGCAGTCGCTCAGCAGCGCGCCACTGAACGATAAGGAAAGCCAGCGCCTGACTTTTTTGCGCGGCCTGGATTGGCCGGTCAGCCGCCATGTCAAAGGCTTGCCCTGGATGAAGGTGCCGTTTCCCGTCGACCCCAGCGTCGGCTCGCTGGTCATCGAACTGCCCCAACGCTTTATGCCGGGGCAATACCAGCTGTTCTGGCGGGTGGTGACCAATGGCATGATCCCAGGCCTGTTTACCCTGTTGCTGTGCATCGGCCTTTATCGGCTGCTGATCATGCCTCTCAACCAGCTGCGCGAGCAGGCCAACGCCTGGCGTGCCGATCAATTGAATACCCGTCTGTCCCACGATGCCACCAGTCGCCAGGATGAACTCGGCGAATTGGGGCGCGCCTTTGACCAGATGTCCGAGCGCCTGCAAGGCACAGTGGTGGTGCAACGGCAACTGCTGCGGGACATGTCCCATGAACTGCGCACGCCGTTAAGCCGTTTGCGGGTGGCCTGTGACAGTGAGCGAGACCTGACGCAACTGCGTGAGCGGCTGGGACGGGAGATCGATGCCATGCAACGCCTGGTGGATGACAGCCTGCAACTGGCCTGGCTGGATACCGAGCGGGCGCCGCTGCCGGTGGAAAACATCCAGGTGCAAGCGCTGTGGGACATGCTCAGCGAGAACGCCTGTTTTGAAAGCGACTGGCCAGCCACGCGCCTGCCGTGCGTGGTCGGGGCTGATTGCTGGGTGCGCGGCAACCTGAATGCCTTGGCCCAGGCGCTGGAAAATATCCTGCGCAACGCCATACGACATTCCCCTGTGGGCGGGATTGTGTGGCTTGATGGACGCCGTGATGGCGAGCACTGGCACCTGTGGCTGGAAGATCAGGGCGGGGGAATTGATGAGGGCGATCTGGAACGGATTTTTGCGCCGTTCACCCGGCTGGAGGGTTCACGCCCCGGCGACGGCGGCTTCGGACTGGGCTTGAGCATCGCGCGCAATGCCGTGCAACGCCAGGGCGGCAGCCTCTGGGCGGAAAACGCCGGGCAGGGCTTGCGCGTGCACCTGCGGTTGCCGGCCCGCGCGGATTAACCGCGGCGCTGTTTGCGTTTCTTCCATTGGTGCGCGACCCACCAGCGCCAGTAAATCATGGTCAGGCAATAGGCCAGCGCACCCAATACCAGGCCCAACACCACCGAACCCAGCAGGAACGGCTGCCACAGCGTGCTCAGCTGACCGCTGATCCATTCCCAGGTCAGGTCATCGGGCAGGCTGCGCGGCGGCACATTCATCAGCCAGGCGCCGGTCATGTAGGTACAAAAGAACACCACCGGCATGGTGATCGGGTTGGTCAGCCACACCAGGCTGATGGCAATGGGCATATTGCCGCGCACCGCGATTGCCAGCACCGCAGCCAGCAGCATCTGCAAGGGGATCGGGATAAACGCCGCGAACAAGCCCACGGCCATGGCACGCGCCACCGAGTGTCGGTTCAGGTGCCAGAGGTTCGGGTCATGCAGCAAGGTGCCAAGAAACTGTAATGACTTGTGTTCCCTGATACTGGTGGGGTCGGGCATGTACCGTTTGAATAAGCGCCGGGGCATAAGGGGTCCAGGTCAGTTCGAGGGGCAAGTATGCCCGCATTCTATAAACAGAAAATTCAGACTTTGTGACAAAACATCATAGGCGTTGCTCGGTGTCCGGCTAAGACTGAGTGGATCACTTGGAAGGGATGATTCATGAAGACAGGGATGTTCGCGCTCGCGCTGGGGCTGCTCGCCTTGCGTTTTTTACCCGCGTTGCCGCCTGCCGCGGGGGTGTTGGCCATGTGCGTGCTGGCGTTGATGCTGCTGCCGTTTCGCAGCCACCCACTGGCGTTCTTTCTGCTGGGCTTGAGTTGGGCGTGCATCAGCGCGCAGTGGGCGCTGGATGACCGCCTGCAACCGGCGCTCGATGGCCAGACGCGCTGGGTGGAGGGCCGGGTGACCGGGTTGCCGCAGCAGACCAGCACGGGCGTGCGTTTCGAACTGACCGACGGCCGGTCCCCCAAGGCGCGTTTACCCAAGCGTATTCGCGTGGCCTGGCATGGCGGGCCACCGGTGCGCAGTGGGGAGCGCTGGCGCTTGGCCGTGACGCTCAAGCGGCCATCCGGCGTGCTCAACTTCCATGGCTTTGATCATGAGGCCTGGCTGTTGGCCCAGCGCATCGGTGCCACCGGCTCGGTGAAAGACGGTGAGCGTTTGGCGCCGGCGCGCAACGCTTGGCGCGACGCGGTCCGCCAACGACTGATGGCGGTGGATGCCCAAGGCCGCGAGGCCGGGCTGGCCGCCTTGGTGCTGGGCGATGGCTCGGGGCTGGCCGCCGAGGATTGGCGTGTGTTGCAGGACACCGGTACGGTGCACCTGCTGGTGATATCCGGCCAGCATATTGGCTTGCTGGCGGGGTTGATCTATGGGCTGGTCACACTGCTGGCGCGCTACGGTTGCTGGCCCCCCGCCTGGCCGTGGCTGCCTTGGGCGTGTGGCCTGGCATTTGCTGCCGCGCTGGGCTACGGCCTGCTGGCGGGGTTCGGAGTGCCGGTGCAAAGGGCCTGCGTGATGGTGGGGCTGGTATTGCTGTGGCGTTTGCGTTTTCGCCATTTGGGCGCCTGGTGGCCATTGTTACTGGCATTTAATGGCGTGCTGATCCTTGAGCCTTTGGCCAGCCTGCAGCCGGGGTTCTGGTTGTCGTTCGCGGCCGTCGCGGTATTGGTGCTGGCATTCGGTGGGCGTTTGGGACCGTGGAGCGCTTGGCAAGCCTGGACCCGTCCCCAGTGGTTGATCGCGATCGGCCTGTTTCCGCTGTTGCTGGTGCTGGGGTTGCCCATTAGCCTCAGCGCGCCGGTGGCTAACCTGCTTGCCGTGCCATGGATCAGCCTGGTGGTGTTGCCTTTGGCATTGTTGGGCACTGTGCTGCTGGCGGTGCCCTTTGTGGGGGAGGGGGTGTTATGGCTGGCGGGTGGGGCGCTGGATGGGTTGTTTCGCGCCTTGGCGCTGCTGGCCGGGCACCTCCCGGCGTGGATACCGGCCGAGGTGCCGATGGGCTATTGGCTGGTGAGCGTCGCGGGTGCGGTGTTATTGCTGTTGCCCAGGGGCGTACCGTTACGACTGCTGGGTTGGCCGATGCTGTTGTTGGCGGTGTTTCCACCGCGCGAGCCGGTGCCCCATGGGCAGGTTGAGGTGGTGCAACTGGATGTCGGTCAGGGGCAGGCGCTGGTGCTGCGCACCCGTCATCACACCTTGCTCTACGATGCGGGCCCGCGCTCGGGGGAAGTCGATCTTGGCGCGCGCGTGGTATTGCCGTCATTGAAAAAGCTCGGGGTGGAGGCGTTGGACATGATGCTGCTCAGTCACGCCGATGCGGACCATGCCGGTGGTGCGGCGGCTATTGCCCGTGGGCTGCCGATCAGACGGGTAGTAGGCGGCGAAACACGGGGCTTGCCAGCGTTTCTCGGCACTGAACCCTGTGTCAGCGGTGAACAGTGGGAGTGGGATGGGGTGTCATTTGAACTGTGGCAGTGGCCAGATGCTATTAGTGGTAACCCGAAATCCTGTGTATTACAGGTCCAGGCCAAAGGTGAGCGCTTGTTGCTCACGGGGGATATTGATCGCGCCGCCGAGCGGGCTTTTCTTGCCTCGCCCTTGGCTGTGCGGACCGATTGGTTGCAGGCGCCCCATCACGGTAGCCGCAGTTCTTCGTCCTGGCCCTTTGTGCAGCGGTTGGCGCCCACGGCGGTGTTGATTTCCAGGGGGCGAGGCAACGCGTTCGGCCACCCCCACCCACAGGTGATGGAGCGCTACCGGGCACTGGGCACCCAGGTTTATGACAGTGCTGAACAAGGGGCTGTGCGTGTGCAATTGGGGGCGTTCCTGCCACCGACTGTTGCGCGCAGTCAACGCCGTTTCTGGCGCGAAGCGTTACCGTAATTCTGCGTTACCAAAGACCGGAGCCCGCGAGCGGCGGGTATGTGGCCGACGAACCCTGCTGCCGAACCTATATGGTAAAGTGGCGCACTTTTTCGAGGGGACATTCACTGTGTGGGAATTGGTCAAATCCGGCGGCTGGATGATGTTGCCGATCATCATGAGTTCTATCGCCGCACTCGGCATCGTTGCCGAACGCCTGTGGACCCTGCGCGCCAGTCGCGTCACCCCGGAGCATCTGCTGGGGCAGGTCTGGGGCTGGATCAAGAACAAGCAACTGGACAAGCAAAAGCTCAAGGAGCTGCGCGCCCATTCACCGTTGGGTGAAATTCTCGCCGCCGGCCTGGCCAACTCCAAGCATGGTCGCGAGATCATGAAGGAATGCATTGAAGAAGCGGCTGCCCGCGTCATCCATGAGCTGGAGCGCTACATCAACGCCCTGGGTACCATCGCGGCCATGGCGCCGTTGCTCGGCCTGTTGGGCACGGTGTTGGGCATGATCGATATCTTCAGCGCCTTCACGGGCTCCGGCATGACCACCAACGCCGCCGTGCTGGCCGGCGGTATTTCCAAGGCATTGATCACCACGGCTGCGGGCCTGATGGTCGGTATTCCCTCGGTGTTCTTCCATCGCTTCCTGCAGCGCCGCATCGATGAACTGGTGGTGGGCATGGAGCAGGAAGCCATCAAGCTGGTGGAAGTGGTGCAGGGTGACCGAGATGTGGACCTGGTCGAGGGCAAAGCGTGAAATTTCGCCGCAAGCAACGGGAAAATGTCGATATCAACCTCGCGTCGCTGATTGACGTGGTGTTTATCCTGCTGCTGTTTTTTGTCGTCACCACTACCTTCACCCGACAGACCGAGCTGCGCGTCGACTTGCCGGAAGCAGTGAGCGGGTCACCGGCCGAGGACCAGGAGGTCAAGCAATTGGACATCGCCATCAGCGCCGACGGGGTGTTTTCGGTTAACAACCAGTTGCTGGAAAAAAACGACCTCAATAGCCTGATGGAGGCCTTGCAGAAGGAATCCGGTGGCGACACCAAGATGCCCCTGTCCATCAGTGCCGATGGCAAGACCCAGCATCAAGCCGTGATCACCGCGATGGATGCCGCCGGCAAGCTGGGTTTCAGCCATCTGCGCATGTCCACGGTCGAGGCGGCGAGCCAACCCTGATGGCCATGTCCGATCGTTTGCTCAAGGCATGGTACGAAGGTCATCCGGCGCTCGCGCTGTTGCGGCCGCTGGAGTGTCTGTATCGCCGGGTGGTGCAGCGCAAGCGTGCGCGTTTCGTGGCGGGCGAGTGCGACATCTATCAATCGCCGGTGCCTGTGGTTGTGGTCGGTAATATCACCGTAGGAGGCACTGGCAAGACGCCGTTGATCCTATGGTTGATCGAGCATTGCCGGCGCAGTGGCTTGCGTGTGGGGGTGGTCAGTCGTGGGTATGGCGCCAAGCCGCCGCAGTTGCCATGGCGCGTCGAGGCCAACCAAAGCGCCGCAGTGGCCGGCGACGAGCCCTTGCTGATCGTGCAGCGCAGCGGTGTAGCACTGATGATCGATCCCGATCGCAGTCGCGCAGTGAAGGCCTTGCTGGCCAGTGACAACCTCGACCTGATCCTCTCTGACGACGGCCTGCAGCATTACCGCCTGGCCCGCGACCTTGAACTGGTGCTGATTGACGCCGCGCGCGGCTTGGGCAATCGCCGTTGCCTGCCGGCCGGGCCATTACGCGAGCCGGTGGAGCGCCTGCAGAGCGTTGATGCGCTGCTCTACAATGGTGCCACTACGGACCGCGAAGACGGTTTTGCCTTTCGTCTGCTGCCCACCACCCTGGTCAATCTGCACAGCGGCGAGCACCAGCCGGTCGATCATTTCCCGATGGACCAGCAGGTGCATGCGGTCGCTGGCATCGGCAACCCGCAACGTTTCTTCAACACCCTCGAGACGCTACACTGGCGTCCAATACCCCATGCTTTCGCCGACCACGCGCCCTACAGCGCCGAAGTCCTGAATTTCACGCCGTCATTACCACTGGTCATGACCGAGAAGGACGCGGTGAAGTGCCGCGCCTTTGCCCGGCCAGACTGGTGGTACCTTGCGGTGGATGCGGTACCGTCGCCGGCGTTTGTCGCTTGGTTCGACACGCAGTTGATGCGCCTGTTACCCGACCGCCTCTTGCCTTAAAACGCTTCTTTCCAGGAAACACTCATGGACACCAAACTGCTCGATATCCTCGCTTGCCCGATCTGCAAAGGCCCGCTCAAGCTCAGCGCCGACAAAACCGAGCTGATCAGCAAGGGCGCTGGCCTGGCTTATCCCATCCGTGATGGCATTCCGGTCATGCTGGAAAGCGAAGCTCGCACCCTGACTACCGATGAGCGCCTGGATAAATGACCACCGCCTTTACCGTTGTCATTCCCTCGCGATATGCCTCGACGCGCTTGCCGGGCAAGCCGCTGCAACTGATCGGCGACAAGCCGATGATCCAACTGGTGTGGGAACAGGCCTGCAAGAGCAGCGCCGAGCGAGTCGTGGTGGCGACCGATGACCCGCGCATCATCGAAGCCTGCAAAGGGTTTGGTGCCGAAGCGGTGCTGACCCGCGAAGACCATAATTCCGGCACCGACCGCCTGGCCGAAGTGGCCACCAAGCTTGGCCTGGCGCCCGATGCGATCGTGGTCAACGTGCAAGGCGATGAACCGTTGATTCCACCGCGCGTGATTGACCAGGTGGCCGCCAACCTGGCGGCCCATGGCGAAGCGCGCATGGCGACCCTGGCCGAGCCGATCGAGGACATTGACACGCTGTTCAACCCGAACGTGGTCAAGGTGGTGAGCGATATCAACGGTCTGGCCCTGACATTCAGCCGTTCGACCTTGCCTTGGGCGCGGGACGCGTTCGCCCAGAGTCGCGACGTGTTGCCGGAGGGCGTCCCGTATCGTCGCCATATCGGTATCTACGCCTACCGCGCCGGCTTCCTGCATGACTTCGTCAGTTGGGGCCCGTGCTGGTTGGAAAATACCGAATCCCTGGAGCAATTGCGTGCCTTGTGGCATGGCGTGCGCATCCACGTAGGCGATGCCCTGGAAGCTCCTCCTGCGGGCGTTGACACCCAGGAAGACCTCGAGCGCGTCCGTCGCCTGCTGGGGGCCTGATGGAGGTCCTGTTTGTCTGCCTGGGCAATATCTGCCGCTCGCCCACCGCAGAAGGCGTACTGCGCCATAAGTTGCGCGAAGCCGGGTTGGCCGACCAGGTCGACGTGGCATCTGCGGGGACCGGTGAGTGGCATGTCGGCAACCCGCCGGACCAGCGCAGTCAGCGTGCAGCGCTGCTGCGCGGTTATGACCTGTCGGCCCAGCGCGCCCAGCAGGTCTCTCGTGCCGACTTTGCGCGTTACGACCTGATCCTGGCCATGGACCACAGCAACCTGCGCAACCTCAAAGCGCTGCAGCCAGTGCAGGGCAAGGCGGAGCTGGACTTGTTCCTGCGTCGCTACGACGCCGAGGTGGACGAGGTGCCAGACCCTTATTACGAAGGTGAACAAGGCTTTGAACGGGTCCTGGACCTGATCGAGCGAGCCTGTGACTTATTGGTGATCGAATTGAAGGGGCGGTTATGACCTTGCACGTGCTTACGCAGGTGTCGCTCAAGCCATTCAACAGCTTTGGCATCGATGTGCGCGCCCAATTGTTCGCCGAGGCCCATAGCGACGACGATGTCCGTGAAGCGCTGGCCTACGCTGCTATGCATGCGTTACCGCTGCTGGTGATCGGTGGGGGCAGCAATTTGCTGCTGACCCAGGACATCCCGGCCTTGGTATTGCGCATGGCAACCCAGGGCATTCGCGTGCTGCACGATGATGGCCTGCACGTGGTGGTTGAGGCCGAAGCGGGCGAAGCCTGGCACCCGTTTGTGCTGTGGACCCTCGAACACGGCTTTTGCGGCCTGGAAAACCTCAGCCTGATCCCCGGCACCGTCGGTGCGGCACCGATGCAGAACATCGGCGCCTACGGCGTGGAGATCAAGGATGTGTTTGCCGGCCTCACGGCCCTGGATCGCCAGACCGGCGAGCTGCGGGATTTCAGCCTGCAAGAATGCCAGTTCGCCTACCGCGACAGCCTGTTCAAGCATGAAACCGGGCGCTGGCTGATTCTACGGGTGCGTTTTGCCCTCAGCCGCGCCAGCCACCTGAAACTAGACTACGGTCCAGTGCAGCAGCGCCTGGCCGGGCAGGGGATCACCGAGGCAACCCCGAGCGACGTCAGTCGGGCGATTTGCAGCATTCGTCGGGAAAAACTGCCGGATCCGGCGGAGCTGGGCAATGCGGGTAGTTTCTTCAAGAACCCATTGGTTTCCCCGGCGCTGGCCGAAGAGCTACGGGGCCTTTACCCGGACCTGGTGGCCTACCCCCAGGCGGACGGGCAGATGAAGCTCGCCGCCGGTTGGCTGATCGATAAGGCTGGCTGGAAGGGCTTTCGGGATGGCGACGCAGGTGTACATAAAATGCAGGCGTTGGTGCTGGTCAACTATGGCGGCGCCACAGGGCACGATATAGCGAACCTGGCGCTGCGTATCCAGCGCGATATCGCCGAACGCTTTAACGTCGAGCTGGAAATGGAGCCGAACCAGTACTG
Source organism: Pseudomonas sp. FG86 (assembly GCF_057808775.1). NCBI lineage: Bacteria > Pseudomonadati > Pseudomonadota > Gammaproteobacteria > Pseudomonadales > Pseudomonadaceae > Pseudomonas > Pseudomonas sp. FG86. Next base: position 14,594 of record NZ_JBMDIS010000087.1, read on the forward strand.
AGCATCCACGCCAAGCGCTGGAAACAAAAATGCCCCGCATCTTTCGATACGGGGCATTTTTTATTGCGGGATGAATCAGTCGTCGCGGCTCATGATGCCGAAGATCTGCAACAGGCTGATAAACAGGTTGTAGATCGACACATACAGGCTGATGGTCGCCATGATGTAGTTGCGTTCACCGCCGTGGATGATGGCGCTGGTCTGGAACAGGATGCACACCGACGAGAACAGCACGAACCCTGCGCTGATTGCCAGTTGCAGGCCACTGATCTGGAAGAACATGCCCGCGACCACCGCGGCCAGCAACACGAAGAAGCCCGCGGTGATGAAGCCACCCAGGAAGCTCATGTCCTTGCGGGTAATCAGCACGTAGGCCGACAGACCACCAAATACCAGGGCGGTCATGGCAAACGCCGAGCTGACCACTTCCGCACCGCCGGCCATGCCCAGGTAACGGTTAAGGATCGGGCCGAGGATAAAGCCCATGAAACCGGTCAACGCAAAGGCCGACACCAGGCCCCAGGCCGAGTCACGCAGCTTGTTGGTCAGGAAGAACAGGCCATAGAAACCGATCAACACGACAAAGATATTCGGATAGCCAACACGCATCTGTTGGGCCACGAACGCCATTACGCCGCTGAATGCGAGGGTAAGGGCGAGCAAGCCGTACGTGTTGCGCAAGACGCGGCTGACTTCAAGCTGCTCAGCCTGCGCGTTACCATTCACTGCGTAATTCTGTTCGCGCATGGCGACACTCCTTCAGTTTTGAAACGTTCAGTCGCAAAGATCATAACAGACGCTCTGTAACAAGCGATGGCGAGAGTTTGACAGTGTGTTTCATTCGGGTATTATGGCGCCCGCTGAGACGGGATGGGCTACTATAATCCTGTGACGCACAAGGGAAATTGGCAGAGTGGTTGAATGCACCGGTCTTGAAAACCGGCGAACGTTAATAGCGTTCCCAGGGTTCGAATCCCTGGTTTCCCGCCAAGATTTACACGAAAGCCCCGCGATTGCGGGGCTTTTGCGTTTTCGGGGTTTGGATAGGCAGAGGCGGTTTCTGAGAGGGGTTCCGAAACTTACGGGTATCTGGGGAGCTTGGGCGGTGACGCCCTGGGCGGTGCCATCGGCAAGTCGATGTTTGGCTCTGACGAAAGCAAGAAGGTCATGCCCGTGGCTGGGCCGCTGATGATGAAGGATGCCGGCAAGGACGTCCCGCCAGTGCTGGGGGATATTGCCAAGTCTTTTGCCCCGTCCCGTACGGGGCCGCTGATGTTGGCCAATCCAGGCCAGGGCGCGTTGCCGGCAACGCCAAACGCCCTTAATCAGGGTGATGTTGCGCGCGCCATGATGATGCCCCAGGCCGCCGCAGACGTAACGGCTGGGCCGCTTGCGGCGGCCGTGGTCGCCAAGGTGCAGCCGGCGAAGATTGAGCCCAAGGTGGACATTAGCGCGCCGTTCACGCTGACGGTGCAAGGCGATGTGAAAGACCCGAATGAGCTTGCGGCCCGGTTACAGCCGCTGCTGGAGCAGCATCGGCGGGAAATCGCCCAGCAGCTCGAAAGCCGACAGCTCTACGACGCTCCGCATCTCTAAACCAAGCAAGCTCGTCTGCGTGATCGCCTGGCTACTGCTGATCTGCGGCTGTCAGTCGTCCTCGCCGCCACCGACGCCACCCGCAACTGCTCAGTGCCAGCCACCACCGCCACCGGCCGCGTGGTTCATGGCCCCACAAGAGCCCAACTTGACCCAGCGCATGCTCAACGAATTATCGGAGTCACCGATGCAGGCGACCAAGGATTGATCGCCCTGCGGGCCTGTCAGGCCTACGCAAAAGAAGTCTCTACATCGAAGTAAAAGGAGCGGCCGGGCAGGATGCGTCAACATCCAGCTCGGCCACCTTCCCCGCAGAATGTCCCTGCAAGTCCAGCCAAGGCTCCTGCTTCGTGCACAAAGCGGAGCGAGCCTAGCACTGTTTATCCATACAGCAAAGGTCTTGCTTTTATATGTCTACACCCATCATCCCTTGGATGGGCGGCAAACGCCGCCTGGCCGACCGCCTTATCCCGCTCTTCCCACCCCACGAATGCTATGTCGAGGTCTTTGCCGGCGGCGCAGCGCTCTACTTCAAGCGTCCCCAGGCCGCGCCGGTTGAAGTCCTCAACGACATCAACGGCGACCTGGTGACGCTGTACCGCGTCGTGCAGAACCATCTGGAAGAATTCGTCCGCCAGTTCAAATGGGCGCTCAGTTCTCGGCAGGTGTTCGAGTGGCAGAAGATGACCCGCCCTGAAACCCTCACCGACATACAGCGCGCCGCGCGTTTCTTCTACCTGCAGCACCATGCCTTTGCCGGCAAGGTGACGGGGCAGACGTTTGGTACCGCGACTACCGGCCCGGCGATCAACCTGCTGCGGATCGAGGAAAATCTCTCTGCCGCTTGGCAGCGTCTGTCCGGCACCTATGTTGAAAACCTGCCTTGGTTGGATTGCGCCGAACGTTATGACCGTGCCCACACCTTTCATTACATGGATCCACCTTACTGGCAGACAGCAGGCTATGGTGTGGATTTTCCCTTTGAGAATTACGAGCGGATGGCCGACTTTATGCGGCGCTGCAAAGGCAAGGTGATGGTGAGCATCAACGATCACCCTGACATTCGCTGTGTGTTCGACGGCTTCCACTTTGAAACCTTGGATATCCGCTACACCACCACTAATCAGCGACAAGGGAAGGCCGAAGTCAGTGGCGAGCTGGTGATCATGAATTGGGAGCCAGCTGTGTTAGGCGGATTATTTTAAATACAAGCGCGATGGGTTTAGTTAGCGGCTTCTTGTTAGGGGCGGTTGCTATCTACAAAAAATCACCTCAAGTGCGAGCCGATAACTGTTAGAGATGTATTGCCTGAGTACCCTCCATTACAGACAGTGGGTTGCGTTCATAAATGTTTTTTGCTTATAAGAGTCGATAGATCCTGTGCGAGCACTGAAAATGCCAAAAACGTTGGAAGCTGTGTTTTACGAGTGTGAGGGTACTGGTGCGTTCAAGGAGGGTCCGTCAGCGGTATTATCGATATTGAAGAGTCGTTATGGTGACGACTGTGGAGCTGAAGTGCACTGCCTCCAACATTTAAATTCGATTCAGGGATACCGATTTAGACGGGAAGGTAAAACCTCTTTTATTCCAAGAGACAAATTTCCGCCGAAGGGTACTGGACCTTTCCCCTTTGCAAGCTTGCTTGCAAGCAAAGACTTGATTGTTCCTCCTTTGCTGATGCCTAAACATATGGACTTGATTTGCAGAGCAATTAAAGCGGGGCAGTCAAATTCTGATAGTTTAACTGTGGATTTCTGCTTGGCGTCCATTTATACGCCATATGAAATGGGGCGTTATTATGAATCGTTATTCAATAGGATAGAATCCTTTCAGCCTTATATGAGGCATATTGATGAGTGCATAAGATCATATTTGTACGGGCATGTGTCAGTGTCTGTGTCTGGGATGATTTTGGCCGCTGAAGGAATTCTAAGAGAGATCGGGGCGAAACTTGATAGTCGATTTGAAGGTATTACTAGTAAGGATCAATTTTTGAATGTAATAAATAATATTGAGGAAGAGGTTATTAGATTGGCCTATTCGGGTCTTGAAGTTCCATCCTTCATGCGAAAGCGAGAATATCTCCTAGTGTTTGATGAGCGGGTTTCCCTCGTGGATGGCTTCAAGAATTATTTCACTACACGGCTTTATGAAAAAAACGTCCGAGGTTAAAGGGCCTATTGATATGAATAGGCACAGTGTTTTGCATGGCTTAGCCATGGATTTTAATAAGCCGATAAATTTCTATAGGCTGTTTATCATGCTTGTATTCCTTGCGTTTATAAGCTGTCTGCTTGGACACAGTCGGGCATCTTGTTTTGTTGAAGAGACTGAAATATCAAAGAAAAAAAGCAAATGCTACGATCAGCTTGCTGCATTTGGTGCTTTTATAAAAGTAAGGTTTCCCGTTTAGTTGGGTGATGTACGATTCATTCGGGTTGGCTAAATGATTCAAGGTTGGCTACCTCCACCTAAGTCGAGACGCGAGTGAGATTCTCTACATTGAAAATAGTAGAGCGGTTGAGGGGGGGTAACCCTCGTCATCAGCTTGGGAAGCTGAGCGCTAGACTTCAGCGTGGCGTGATGAGAAGCTCAAGATGTGGTAGGTTAAGTCAGGTTGATTTCACGGCGGTCGTTGTATGAAAAAGAAGAAAAGAAAAGCGAAATATCATCCTTTTGAAACACTGCGGCCGACAGGGCTGGATCCTAAGCTAGAGGAATTCGCTTTAAGGCTTTACGATTTTTCGACTAAGGGCTCCGAGTCGATATGGGAAGAGTTACCCCATAACGATGTTAAAACTAATTCCGAATTTAGAAAACGGTTCCTAACTCTATCGCATGCTGGGATGAGTGCTGCCCAGCAGGAAATTATTGAGCTCGTCGATTCAAAAAAAACGCTTAATGGGTCGGAAAAAATACTGATGCACGGCATCGCTGATGCAATGGCCTGGCAATTGATAGGTAATCAACTTTGCTACGCTCGTCGATTTTATAAGAATCATAAACCGGTAGATTTAAAGCAGTCCAATTTTCAGTCGGTTGTTTCAGCGGCTAGCGAAAGGAACCAGCGTGATCCGGGTAGTTTTTCGCTGATTTCGGACCTTACATCATTTGTCCAAGTCGGTGATTTGCTAACGATGGGATCAGGCGGTGGATTGAGTATTGCGGAGGTGAAGGAGGGGCAAAAAAATCATGAGTTAATGCAATTCATGGATTTTTTTTCAAAATCCGGCTGTCCCCGGGCGTTCCAGTTTTTTGCTGAAAAACACGGCGAGTCTGGAATCAAACAGCTTCAGCGAATGCTGCGACAAACTAACCGGATGGGGCATGTAGGTGAGATCCTATCGAAAGGGCATTCGAGGGATCCGGATACAAACCATAACATCTATATTCCAGAGGAAACTGTCTTCATCGGCAGCTGGGCCGAAGAACTTAATGGCGTATTGGACGGTTCAGATTCCAAGGGGTGGGCCTTGGATGTCGTAGAGGACTGCCTTTTTGTAGCCTCTTACGCGGGAAATGCGATGCGAGTAAACGGGCATGGAGCCTTCAATTTGTGGTTTGACAATTTTGGAGGTACTTCGAATTGTCCGCGAGCCACACTTATCGATACGTTGAGACACCCTCTGGCTTTGCCCATATTCAACTGGCATATTTCGGAAAAACACAAATTTGACATTCTGTTCGGTAGGAAGAACGTCTGCGTAGGCCTCAATGTGCCTATGCTGCTAGAGAAGCTTCAGAAAGTTGGTTTGCAGATCCGTGAGGCGACAAATAAAGAATTTAGCCAGGCAGAGCAGCAGGGATTCCCCTTGGCCCGTCATAATGGCAAAGGCTATTTCGTAGGGAACGGGGAGCGAGAAATGCAAATCATGGATGGGATCTTCTTGCGAGTACTGTTCCACTGTCAGCGGCCGGTCAATACCATCCAAGCCATTCTTGAGGCGCCGGATGGGCCTGGCTTTGAACCTGATGTTTAGGGCATTTTTAGGGCAAACATGAGGCCGTTATAGGCCCCCATAGGCTGGCGGTTACTCGCTTAACGCGTGGAAATCCGGACGGGGGGGACGCGTTCGGGTTCGAATCCCTACCTATGCCTCTGAGGTTTCGAGCGACCGCTTACGACCCAAGCTGCCCTCCGTGGAAGTCAGCAGTCGGCCAAAACCGGCCGATCGTAAAGGCTGTGAGATCTGAGTAGTTCAGAGATGTGTGCTGTACTGCCCAGGTCTAAGCAGCCGCGGTCCGCACCGGCGAGCTTAGAGCCCCACCAGATGCTTCTTTCGCTCTGCCTCACTGATTGCCCTTGCCGCCTTCATTTTTTCTTCTTTAGCCTCTGATAGATGTGGCAAGTCCGCAAAAAACTTGGTCCAGCGCTCCGCAATAGCTTCAAGGGAGACCTGATCGGTGTACCCGATGTTGAATTGCTTACCGATAAGATTGGTCAGGGGATCACTAAGAGGCTTGCCTTCAAAGTAACGCTTGAACAGCCAGAGATAGACATCCACCAGTTCCAGACCTACGTTTGTGGATCCTGAAACGCAGGAGATCGAGATGTCGGGGACGTGCGTCAAGTCCATGACAGGCAATCCTGGGCCAACCTCCATTGGGATTTCCCGGGCTTGATGGTAAAAATCAGCGATCCATTTCTGCGCTTTATTGAACTGCGACTGCTGATCTACCACTACACTCAGTGCCTTCCCGCCACCACGTTTCAGTCGTGATGCAATCCCATGGAGTACAGACTGGAATCCAATCAGATTCGGTGATATCTGCAATAAATCTTTCTTGTTGTAAGCGTTGTAATGAATCTCTTCTGGATATTTGATGGCCCAACGGAACGCGTCGTTTATAATTTCCTTCAATCGAAAATCACCGATGTACTCAACTCTTTCAAGCAGAGTTCGCAGCACCTCTACCAGAATTTCATTCGCCTTGCGCTCATCTCTTTCAACCCGAGCATCCCATGAACGTTTGAGGGTTTGCGGGTCGAACAGAGACGCCACTTGCAGTAGCAGGGGATACCGTAAGGGCGTCCAATACGCCGTCCAAGGAACAGCTTTATTCAGTCCTTGATCGAAGACTTGGTCGAAAAAGCTAATGGCTGCATGATCGGCCTTGCTGATACGGTAAATATCAAAACAGATATTATTCTTTCGTTGGATGGTGTCTAACTGACGGCATATCTTCGTGAGTTTATCCACCCCAAGCTCGTTGGCGTGAAGTCGCTCCACTCCCAGCAGGCCTCTCAAACGCTCTACGTGCACCCTAGTATGGACGTTTAGATCTACCGGCGAAGACAATACGCCGTAATACAGGATTGGCTGAGCCTCGTCGAACAGGTTCAGCCCAGTCTGCCCACTCTCGTCTACGTAAAAATGCATTTGTTCGTCCCAATCGCGAAAGTTAGGCAACGATGCCGATGCTCAGGATGCTGAGAAATCTACTCGCTTTTTTGTCGAGTTTTTGTATCGGTCAAGCTCCTCGTCCAGTGCTTTTCTTGAGAGCTCATACAGAAATTTGTAATTTTCTATCAAATGATCACCTGTATCAGGTCGCTTCCCTCTGCTCCTGCCAATGTCGGCTCGAAGCGCAGATGATTTTAGGGCATTTTTAGGGCGTAGCGGATACCGCTTTAGGCCTATATAGGCCTTAACTCAGGTGCTACATACTCTAATTTTGTGGTCTTGAGCGGACTACGGTTGACCATGGTCGGGTTCGAATCCCTATCCATGTAATTGGGTTTCCCAATGACCGCATTCGACCCATTTCGGCCCTTTTTCCAATGCGAATGGAAAAAGAACACTAGTGCTTTGAGCGTTGGGTTTGTAATGAGGAAACACCGGTCCTCGTGGGGGAGGGGGAGTGGGGAGTAAGGAGGCTGCCGGGGTTAAATTTGCGCTTTTGATAGAGCTGGTCTTTGCTTGGCTGCTAAGGATGGCGGTTTGCGATCCTAAAGCGCTCCATGGATGGCGAAGTTGACCACTATGGAGAGACTTCAGCCAGCCTATTGCTGGCTCCACAGAGGGTGGTCACAAATGAAAATAATGAGAACAGCACTCCTATTAGCGATTTTCGGAGTGCTCAGCGCATGCGGCTACAATACGAAAGCTGTAAATGATTTTAATGAAAGCGCAGTTGGTTTAACGAAGAGCTTTTCTGTATTAACGGACAAAAGCATCGAGTGGTGTTACGAAAGTATGCTTTCATCGCAGCTCGGAAGCCCTAAGTATGAATCTCAGGCAAAGATGCAAGACACAATCGATGGGACTTGCAAGAACTTTGCTAAGGATGTGAGGACATCGGAGGCGAGCGCGGTTGTTGTGAATACTTACGCCGCTGCCTTGTCTGCCTTGGTCGGAATCTCACCGCAGTTTATTGAGGATGATGCAAAAAATCTCAAGGATGCTGTTCTCACAATAAAAAAGGCAGATGGAACTCAAAAGCTCAATTCTAATGAGGTAGAGGCTTTTGCGAAATTGACGAATCTGCTTTCGGAAATGATAACGACCGCTGCAATTAAGGATAAAGCTACAGAATTAATGCGTGATAACTCCGCTGCTGTTAATAGGCAGGTCGACATAATGTTGGCGGTGGCAAGAAAGCTAAGCGAAAACACGTCATGGATTGCCGGCACAACGAATGCTGCTTTGATAAATAATTTGGAACAGATTGGTTCACTGCAAAACAATGGTGGAAAGGCTACTAATGAACAGGCCATTCCGTACAGATATTTGGCTTACCTTCTGTCGAAGCAACACCCTAAAAAGGCGGATGTCACAGCGGCGATCACCAAGTTTGAGGAGGCCGGCAGGCTCTTCAAAGTTGCAAACAACGATTTAGAGAAAAAGTTTTCAAAATTATCTAAGGAAGATCAGTTGAAGTCACTAAAGGATCTGAAAGAAAAGATTGATGACCTGCGAGAATCCATTCAAGCTATTCGTACATAGGTGATGCCATGACCACTGATAGTAACGTTAATGAGCTTCTGGAAGCACAGGAAGCCCTTGCGTCCACCGTGCGTGAATACATTACTCAAATTTCCAACCAGCTAAGAACAGAGAAGGAGCAGGCCATACGAGACAAAATCAATGATCAGCTGGCTGAGATGACGCCAATATACATACGGTTGACCGGTAGGGGCATTGCAATTATTGCGGCGTCATCAAAAGATGACGTGGCGAATATTAAGGTGGTAAGCAAGGATGTGCAGAAGTTTATCTATGGCATAAAGCGCATAGAAGAAATGCTGACCGTGGCGACAAGCATCGTGAAATTTGTAGTGGTTTGTCTTGGGGAATCTAAAAACCCGGTCACTATTTTTAAAGCTGGCAAGGATGTATATGAGGCAATAAACGCAGTGATCACCAAGGAAAGCCAAAAGGGCAGCAATGCGGCGATCAATTTGAAAACACTGAAGTCCTTGTTGACCCCTTCGTTGCTCAGCGGGAGAACACCTGTAGACCGAGTAGCTGGTGCGAAAGCGCAACAGAAACCTGCGGTAGCAGGGGCGAAGAAGAAGACAAAATAAACTGACCTGTATAGGATATAGGACCCGAATCCCTGCTTTAGCGGGGATTTTGTTTGTGGTCAGAGTGATCTAGTGTCAGTGGCCTTGAACCTGTTACAGGTGTCTCTTTAACAGCAAAAAAAGGTTCTTCACGAAATCCCGGGAAACACAGAAACAAGAACGCCGATTTGGTTGATGATGTTCGTGCGAGCAAACACATCTAACAAACCGGCGTTCTTATGCGCGATATTAATACTTTCCTTCCTTTTTGGGAGGGCTTTTCTGTCGTCACCATCAAGCCTGATGGCGATGCCCTACAGATCGATCTGACTCCTCACGCCACCCGACTTCCTATCTGTGGTGGCTGCCAAAAACCTGCTCAACAACTCATGAGTATTGCGAGCGAATCATTCGTGATTTGCCCATTCTGGGTCGTGCGCTACGCCTCAACGTTTTGCTCCGGCGGGTTGGCTGCCTTGACTGTGGCAAACGCATGGAGGCAGTCAGTTGGCTGGATCGCTATGCGCGCATGACCCGCCGCTTGGCCGATGCGGTCATTCAGGCTTGCGAACGCCTCCCAACCTTGCACGTGGCCTAACTGTTTGGGTTGCATTGGACACGGTTCGGTTGCTGGAGCATCGCACGTTGCAGGCGGCGTTGAGCGAGCTGCCGAAAGCGCAGCCACGACGTCTGGTGATGGATGCATCAAAAGGTTCGTCACAGTGAAGACAAGGCAGTGAGCTTGGATTCCGTGATCACGACTACAAGTTGTTCTTAGACGTGCATTCCAATGACCGCTTGGCCGATGGCTGCCTGCTGTGCCCGTTGTGTGGAGGGTCTGCTCAGGGCGTGTGTGAAGCGACGGCGAGGATGCTGGTCAGCCAAAATTGGAGCAAAAATCAGTTCCGCAATGAAAGATCTACGTCGCGGAAACAAAGGTCTCTGGCCGTTTTGATACATCACAAATGCGGAAAGGTATTTAATTTAACTTATTGATTTTTAACATATTATTTGTGGATTGCAAATCCGATTACGCGGGTTCCTTTTCGACCGTGGCCTCCCCGTTTAGAAGCCCCGTAGAGTAGCGTCTACGAGGGGCTGAAAGGTGACGGCAAAATTGGCAATGGTGGTCTGCCCGCTATTTACGCTCTGCCGTTATTAGGGAGGGGATAGATGTGCTCCTTGTTACACAATAATTTAATATACTCAGAGTCAGGCTTTCCTCCTGCTATACTTGCCAGTTCCTTGCCGATTTCGGTGAATGTGAATGCCTGCAGAAAAACCGGACTTTCCTTTTCTTTCTTTGATTTGGGCGAGCTATAGAAGTCTTCTGAGAAATATTTAAGGCTGATGTTGCTGCTTTTATCTCTACCTCCATACCATATTTTTTCATTACTAAGCAGGCCTATATTTTTAAGGTGCATTTCAGCATTTGTTGTTAGACCGTTAGAGCGTATGTATTTATAGAAGTCATTACCGAATATCGGAAAAATCCAGTCTTCGCTATTTATCACAAAAGAGAACTCGCATAATTTGGTAAATAGGTTTGCGTCCTCTACACTTAAAGATTTTACGGCCTGAACAGTTCGTGACTTGAATCTCCCCGGCTTTGCAACTTCTCCCGCTAGCAGTTTGGACCAAATTTTCTGCATTTCAGCATTGCCTATATCTTGTCCAAGGTCAAAAAAGTTGACCATCCAGTCTTCATCCACTTCTTTTTTTGCGACTGTTTCTGGCAAGAACTCGACTGCCCCTTTAACTATTGAGTCAATATTGTTCTGGCGCCTGATCTCTCTGTGGTTTACCCGCTGCAGCGCTCTTATTGTTATAGTATCTACTTGCTCTTGCGCCTCAGCCAAAATGAGCATGGCTTTAGCTTCAGCTTTGGCATTTCTGATTTTACCTGCAGGTTCATATAGCGCACCTATCCCTTTAGAGACCGAGTCTATTAGTTTCGTGAGCGGTTCTGAAGCGCCCTTCAAGTCTATAAGTGAAAATCCTTCAGTCATGATGCCTCCTATGCATATTAAAACAAATTAGCAGGTCCATAGCCGAGACTCATGCCCTAAGTCTGGCTAAGCCCTGTTTGATGCGGCCAGCATTATGCCCAAGAGCACCAAGCGCTCCACGAATATTGTTGCCTACCTCTGGCGAAGCACGCTGTTCCACCCACAATGTAAGCTCAATTACTGCCGCTTCAAAGGCGAGCTGATTTTCATAGATCCTTTGCAAAACATCGGATAGTGAGTAATCGGCTGACATGGGGTCGACTCCTATCGATGAAGCCGAAATCATAGCATCGGCAGTGGTGAAAAGGTTTAGTGCAAGATTAGGGCAGATTCGGTGCACAAGGACGCATGAAGGGGTTCGAATCCCTATCGTTGAGTTGGCTTCTCGGCTGACTCTTTGGGCTGAGCGTCCATTTTTGCTGAAAGGCGTCATGATGTATTTCGTAAATTATTGGCAATTCTGTGGTTTTCGTTCATTCGGCAGGACGCCAGGGGAGGGTAAAAACAGTTCCCAAACTCAAAACGCACCCCCTGCAAAATGCGGCCTGTAGCTTGATCGGTTGCCTTGAGTAATGGAACGCCGACGGCTTTCAGGACGTCGGCCCGCTTGAATTTACAAAGCGGTCTTGAAAACCGGCGGACGTTAATAGCGTCTCCAGGGTTCGAATCCCTGGTTTCCCGCCAAGATTCAAACGAAAGCCCCGCATTTGCGGGGCTTTTGTGTTTCTGGCACTTGGCAGCGAGGGGCGGCTCTTCATAGGTGTTCCATAACTATTATGGAAGCGTTCCAGAATTTCTCTATTTTGACGGCTTCGCGGTAGCGCCGATCCTCCTGTAAACCCGCTTGGTAATTTCCTGTTTGCTGTGCCCCAGCAGCAGGCTTGCATCGCCAATATCGACGATTTCCGATGCCGCCTTTGGCCGGATGTCACGAAACTGAAACCCGCCAATCTTCGCGGCGAGCATCGGATCCCCCTGATCGATTGCTTTTTGCTGCGCCTTCTCCCGCTCGGTAAGGCCCCACTCCCTTGCCAGATTGAATACGTGGGAGAGCAGGGCGATTTCACGGTTAGCCCGAACCTTAGCGGTGCGTGCATCGCGGTAGCCCGCAATATTGGCTGGCGTGATCGAGTCGATGGGCGCCCCGTCAAACATGGGGCGCAACTGCTTCAATTCGGCCAGATTGTCTTTCTGGGTGCGTTCGCCTTTCTTTGGTATGACATCGCGCTCGTACCGATCAAAGATTGTAGTGGTCTAATGAAACCGGACACTCATTTAGGCGAGAATGCTCGCCATATCG